>NZ_CP025118.1:610833-916250 GCF_002831665.1 Lacinutrix sp. Bg11-31 | reverse complement strand
TTCTTTTTCTGTATGAATCTCATAACTGTAAGCAACTTCGTTATCTCTACATTGTAGCACTTCTACACGATAGTTTTTTGGTAATGAAGTCTTTTGAAAACTGCTATTAATGGCTGCTACTAATTGATTGGGTTCAAAAGTTAAAGGTTGATTAAATTCTAGTTTATAAACTGAAGATTGGAGTTCTAAAACTGGCAATATTAAAGAAGTAGAATCTTGATTCTTAAGTAGCAATTGATTTCCAGCTTCTCTTATTGTAACTTTAGTTGTAGCCGAAACACTGTCATTGTTCTTTTCTTTCTGACATGAAAAAAATGAAATCGAAATTAGTAGTATAAAAAGTATTCTATAGATTTTCAATATGCTTTTATTAATTAAAAGTAAATAACTCACTATTTACTGACTTTAAAGAGCAATTGACACTTATTTTACATTTTTTTGACAATTGAAATCATTCTAAAAACCCTTTAAACGATTGTAACGCGAACTTTTCGCTTCTTTATACGCATGTTATTTACTTTCTCTACAATTGCCAATGCTTTAGCTTTTGGTACAGCAACAAAAGCACAGTCTTGTTTTAATTCTATAACTCCTAATTCGTTACGTTCTAAATTGCCTTGTTTAAAAAATAGGCCTGCAATATCCCCTTTAGAGATCTTATCTTTTCTACCTCCAGAAATAAATAAAGTAGACCATTCACTTTCTATTTTTGTAGGCTTACTGCTTAACTTTGTTATTTCAGACGAGGTGATAAAATCTGGCAAATACTCGTTTTCCCATTGCAAAACATAGGCTGTTCCTTGCGCATTCATTCTTCCTGTTCTACCGTTTCTATGGGTGAACTCTTCAGCTTTTAATGGTAATTGGTAATGGATAATAAAATTCAACTCAGGAATATCTAGACCACGAGCAGCTAAGTCTGTAGCTATAATAATTTGATGCGAGCCATTTCTAAATTTAATAAGCGCACGTTCTCTATCTATTTGTTCCATACCACCAAAAAAGCAGCCATGAGCAATATTGTTAGTATTTAAAAAATCACTTACATATTGAATAGTATCTTTAAAATTACAAAATATAATACCTGGTTTATTACCTATATGATGTAATAAATCTACTAATGTTTGTAGTTTGTTTTTATCTGGAGAGATTACTTTTTTAACTACTAAATTCGATATTTTAGTGTCTAAATAATCAATTGTTATTTCGTTTTCGAGACCTACAAATCTTGGTATTTCCATATCCTGAGTTGCAGATGTTAGAATACGCTTTTTAATATTTGGTAAACTACCTAGAATCTCACTCATCTCCTTTTCGAAACCTATCTCAAGAGATTTATCGAATTCGTCTAAAACCAAAGTTCTAATATCTTCTACTGAAACCGTTTTTTTTCTTAAATGATCTGCAACACGCCCAGGTGTCCCAATTAGAATTGCAGGCGCATGAGCAAGTTCAATTTTATCTTTAGTAAAAGGTCTTCCTCCATAAACAGCATTGGCTTTAAAACCAGATCCTATTTCTCTTATCACCTGCTCTATTTGTATAGCTAGTTCACGAGAAGGTACTAAAATTAGTAACTGTACATTTTCGCATTTTGAAGACAACTCGTTAATTGTAGGTAATAAAAACGCAAGTGTTTTTCCTGTTCCTGTTGGCGATAACAAAACAGTATTAGCAATAGATGAGATAGATAAATACGCTTCCTCTTGCATAGGATTTAGCGCTTCAATATTCAATTTATCTAAAATTGCTTTTTGCGATTTCTTTTGGTTTGACATTACTTGTTTTTTTGCAAAGATAGCGACAGTTTTTGGTTTGTGTTATTTTTTTCTATTTTTGAATAAATCTTTTATTTCTGAATTTAAAAAAAACTAAGCATGGCATATATTTTATTTTCTATCATAATCGGTTACTGGATTTTTAAACTAGTAAAGAAAAAAAAATAACTACAGTTTAATAAACTAAAAGATTTTATTGATTTTATAATCGTGATTCTAAATTAGTTTTAATTCCATCAAACCATTCGTCTTTTAAAATACTTAGTATAATACTGTCTCGCCTTGCTCCATTTGGTGTGGCACAATTTTGCCTTAAAATACCTTCCACAGTACAACCTAAACTTTTCATGGCTGCAATACTTCTTTTATTATTATTGTCTGCTCTAAATTCTACACGCTCAACTCCAAGTGTTTCGAAAGCTAAAGACAGCATTAAAAACTTACAATTTTTATTTAATCCTGTACCTTGAAATGCTTTCCCATACCAAGTATAACCTAACTGAATTGTGTTGTATTGTTCTTGATAATCATAAAAACGTGTACTTCCAGCATACTCATTTGTTCGTTTATCGAATACTAAAAAAGGATACGCTTTTTTATCTGCTTTGTCCTGCAATGCTTTGTCTAAATAAGATTTTAAATTATCTAATCCATTTGCTGGTTGTAGAGAATATTCCCACAACGTTGGCTCATTTAAAGAAAAGGTTGAAAGAATATTAAAATCTTCAGGTTTTAAAGGTATTAATTTAACACTATCGTTTTCTAATATGTATTCTTTACTAAAGTCTAGAGGTTTCATCATTTTTCAAATAATTGGTTGTTTTTTGTGCAAAAAGCTTAGTCCTTCGAATAAAGTAAGCACAAAAAAAGTAAACTATTAAGTTTCCCTAAATTAATGATTTTTCTTAAATGAGTTAAATACCAAAAATATCGAGTATTTATGCTAAAAAAATAGCTTATAAATAAATAAATAAAAATTCACATTAATAAATAAGATATTTTTGCATGTAGATTAATCATAAAAACAATGTTTAGAAAAATAATCCCTTTACTAGTAATTCTTATTGCTTTAAGCTTAAAAACAGAAGCACAAGAACTTAATACAAAACAAATTAAAAACTTAATTGAAGCTTATAAAAAAGATGCTCGAGGTCCTTTTAATCGTATCAAATGGTTTTGTGAAGATGGTACCGAACGCGAACCAAAAGATCCATGCCCAGACAGTATTGGTGGAGGAATACAACATGCTAATTTTAAAGAATCTGCTATAAATTTAAGAAAAACTAATAACCTTTACTTTGGTGAAATTATTGCTGCAGTAAAGCAAAATGAGTTTTTAGATAGAAAGAATAATTTTAGCCGATTAAAACAATACCAACTAGGTAGATATCTAGCGAGTGTTGATGATGGTTGGGTATTACAAAAAGCGCAATATTATAGAGGCGCTTTGCAAAGTGAAGATGAAGAAGCTTGGGGAAAAGACTTTTTTGAATGGTTATTAAAAGACGAGCAGTTTATTGATGCAAACTACTATTTTTTAAGACAGACTTTAAAAGATATCCCGCATAATGGCGATGATAATATTGCGCAATTAATGAGAAGCCAGAGTAAAACCATATCTGAAGATTTCAAGCCATTTATGGATATTAGAATAAAAATACACGGACAACCTGAGGTTACAGATATTAAGCTTGTTAAAGATTTTATGGAATCTAAAACTATTCCAGAAAAACTAAAGAAAGATTTTGATGCTTTATTGACAACCATGTATAAATTCTACTCTCCTATCGATTTTACAAGATTGGAAAATGAATTAAAATCGTTACCAAGTAATAATATTACGACTAAAAGAATTCAAGATTTTATTGCTGCTAATAAAAGTGATAGAACATCTGCTTCTTTTATTTCTGAAATCGCTACTATTTTAGTTGAAATTAGAAGTAATATCTTAAGCTACAAAAGCAGTAAAGACCGTTTAAAAGTGTTGGATTTATCTAATCAATTAGAATATATTTTACTTACCGAAACTCAAAATTGGCAAACCAAAACACCTGGAGAGAGCCTAGATAAAATTAGTGCTTTGTCTTGTGCTGCTTTGGGATCTGGTTTAATTGAAGACTGGGAATACAACGCTATAGAACAAACAACTAATAGTAAAATTGCAAATAATGATTTAAATATTAATGATTTAAACCAATTGCTAACCACAAGCCGAAGTGTTGTAGAATGGAGTGCTGCAATGGTTAAAGCAAATTATCAAGATATTGTAGACGATTACACAGCATTTGAGCCTTTATCTTATGGATTTATAGACGACCGCGTTAGAAGTAGCGTTGCCTTAAGTTTAGGTGAAACTGTTAGCGAATTTGGGGCTTTTGTTTCTAAAACGTCTAAGATTAACAATAACGTTATGTCTATAGAAAACCAAAGTGCTATAAGAGGATTAAATCCTGGATATGCCTTTGGAGAATTGGTTGTTGTAGATGGCAATCCTGATGACGTTGAAGTGATCAGTAATAATATTTATATTTTTGAAAAACCACCTCACGATTTAAAACCAGTTGCTGGAATAATAACGGTTTCTGAAGGCAACTTAGTGTCTCACGTACAACTTTTAGCTCGTAATTTAGGAATCCCTAATGCTGTATTATCTTATGATAATTTAAAAGCAATGAAAAAATACAATGGCAAAACGATTTTCTATGCGGTGTCTAATAAAGGTAGTGTGATTATTAAAGCTGAAGACGCTATGTCTTCTACCGAAAAAGAGCTTTTTAGCAAAAAAGAGCGTAGTAAAAACATTATTGCTGTCCCTGTAGATCAAATTCGTTTAGATGTATCAAAAGTGCTTAATATGCGTGATGTTGATGCTAAAGACTCTGGTAAACTATGCGGACCAAAAGCTGCGAATTTAGGTGAGTTAAAGCAATTGTTTCCTGAACAAGTTGTGGAAGGTATTATTATTCCTTTCGGAATTTTTAGATCGCACATGAATACCCAAATGCCAAACCAAAACAAAACGTATTGGGAATACCTAAACGCTACGTTTACGGTTGCTAACGATATGCGTAATAATAAAACTGACGAAGCATCAGTTGAAGAATTTCAGCTTAAAAACTTAAAAAAGTTGCATGATGCTATTATAAACATGCCTTTAGAAGTTAGTTTTGTTACCGATATGAAAGTTAATTTTAAATCGGCTTTTGGGAATACAATTGGTAATGTTCCTGTGTTTTTACGTAGTGATACCAATATGGAAGACTTGAAAGAGTTTACTGGCGCTGGTTTAAATTTAACGTTGTTTAATATTAAAGATGAAGATGCCATTGTAAAAGGCATAAAACGTGTTTGGGCAAGTGCCTACACAGAACGTAGCTTTAAATGGCGTCAAAAATATTTAAGTAATCCTGAAAATGTATTTCCTTCTATTTTAATAATACCAAGTGTAGATGTTGATTATTCTGGTGTTATGATTACTAAAGGTATAAACTCTGGAAATGATAACGATTTAACTGTTGCTTTTAGCCGTGGTGCTGGTGGTGCTGTAGATGGACAAAGTGCAGAGACACGTTTAATCTCATCTAAAACAGATGAATTATTAGCGCCTGCAAGACAAAACGATTACATAAGACTTCCAGATTATGGAGGTACTAAAAAATATACGACAACTTTTGAGTCTCCAATTTTGAATGCTCGTAATATTAGTGACATTAGAACATTGGCAACCGAAATTAGAAAAAAAATGGTGCAACATGCCGATACTCCAAATCAAGCTTACGATGTAGAATTTGGTTTCAAGGATGATAAATTGTGGTTGTTTCAAATTCGTCCGTTTGTGGAAAATAAGCAAGCGAAAAGTTCGGAATACCTCTCTTCTATCTCACCAAAAATTGAAGGCGTTACATTAATTAGTCTTTCAGAAAAACTATAAAAAATATTATGAAAAAAATATTCTACGTATCAATTGGTCTTTGTATTCTACTTTCTTTTGGTTTTATATCATATCCAATAGATGGTTACGAGCGTACTGGAATTAAACGTTTGTACCAAATACATAAAATGCAAATAGACAGTGTGCCTTATAACCGTATTCCGTTTGGTGCCTATAAAAAGTTAGCAGATATTAAACTTAATTTAACGTCTAGAACCGAAGATAGCATTAAAGAATTATTTGTAGAGAATAAGGAATTTGCAGAACGCATAAAACGCTTGGTACCAAGTGGTGCTTATTCTTTAGCAGTTATGGACATGACGAATGCTAACGATTTAAAATATGCAGCTTATAGAGAAAATGTAGGTTATCAACCAGGAAGTGTTGGTAAAATAGCTGTTTTAAATGCTGTATTTACGCAAATGGCTAAGGTTTGTACCGATTTCGATCAGCGTATTATGTACCTAAAAGATATTAAAGTGTCTTCTCGTTATTGGGGAACTGGAGATCACCATACTGTGCCAATTTATGATATTGAAAAAGATAAACTAACAAAAAGACAAGTTGTTGCTAGCGATAAATTTTCGTTATTCGAATGGTTAGACCATATGGTTTCTGTGAGTAATAATGGTGCTGCAAGTGTTATGTACAGAGAGGCAATGTTAATGGCTGCCTTTGGTTCAGATTATGTTAATTTAACTGAAGAACAAGGCGAAAACTATTTTAAAGACACACCAAGAGATAGCTTAACTAACTTAGCAAATATGGTTGTAAACGAACCTTTAAGAACTTTAGGAATAACTGAAGACGATTGGAGACTTGGTGGTATGTTTACACGTACAGCAGATAAGTATGTTGGTAGAAAAGGTGGTAGTATTGGTACGCCTAAAGGTTTAATGAAATGGTTTATAAAACTAGAACAAGGTAAAATTGTAGATACAAATACAAGTCTTGAAATGAAACGACTACTCTACTCTACAGATAGACGTATTCGTTATGCAAAATCTAATAGACTAGATAGTGCTGCTGTATATTTTAAGTCTGGTAGTTATTACAAATGCGATAGAAAGAAAGATCCTAATTGTAAGGATTATGCTGGAAATGTATTTAATTATATGAACTCTGTTATTATTGTAGAGCATCCTAACAACGGCTCTAAATACATTGTTTGTTTAATGTCTAACGTATTAAACAAGAATTCAGCTGGAGCACACATGTATTTAGCAAGCAAGATTGACGATTTAATTGAAAAAAACAACGAAAACTCCGATGCTAAATTAGATGAGAACTTTAAAGACAAAGATGATACTGGCGGAAACTAACGTCTAACATGTTTGTGTATGGTTAGTTGCGTGGTTAAGCAACTAAGTTATCAAATAAATACTGGATAGAAAATCTGCATGGATTTTCGTAAGCAGTCTAAAACCAATTAATTATACACGTTGTCGGCAGTAGTTATTTTTTCTTCCGCTATACTTTTATTCAGTTTGTTTATTTTTGGTTGCAAAAACCAAATTCCGATTGGTAAAAACACAAAGAGAAAGAAATATCCAATGCTTTCACGTTTTTTTGATTTCCGATTTAATTCCATTGATTTTATAATTCTACCTGCGAATCCGAATGATTGCAGAAAAGCATAAAATAGATAAAATCCGAATAGAGCATAAATTCCGCTAAAATTAACATCGTTTCCATCATTCAAATACATAGCAGAAAAGTAAACAACGGAAAATAGAATCGCATTTATATAATAAAGATTAATTTTTAATCCGTATTGTTTCGGAACCATTTTAATCAGTTCCTTTGTCAGAAGAAATAACCAAATTAATATGGCACTAAACCCGATTAAATTAATCCAATATAAATTCCCTAAATCGCCTTGAAAATCAATCGAAGTCAATATTATAAAAGGAAATAATAATAGAAAAATTTGCCAGTGTTTTGCTTTTAAAATCCAATTCATTTTTTATTAAAGGTATGAGTATTATAATTAACGTCTAACATCTGTTAAGCTATCAATAGTAGCGTAAACAAAGAATTTCACGTCCTTATTACGATGCTTCTTTAAAGGCATTACAATTGGGACGTATTTTTTATTATCAAGTACTTTAATAAGATGTAACACCTCAAGTTTAACGCGTTTACCTCTTCTTTTAATTAACATCGATAAATATGCTTTTTCAGGAATAATATTAATTTTTAATATTATAGAATCAAAATGATCTTCCTCAATAACAGTATGTTCTATTAATGGAAATACTCTAGACTTTAATTGGGAGTTTAACAGGTTGTCTAAGAACTCTAAGGCATTAACTCTTGCTTCTTTAACTTCACTAAAAAGACCAGAATAAGTAACTCCAATATCTGCTTCATCGTAAACCAAACTTAGCAGCTTAAAAATACACGTTAAGCTTGTTTCTAATTGATCGTCTAAAACGTCTATTAGACTTTGCCTTGCAATAAAAACCTCAGTAACATTATCGTTTCCAGGTTCTAAAAGGGCATGATTAATAGTGTTTTGGATTGATGCGATAGCATCTATAGTGTTTTTATAGTACCTGCTTTCTCTTAATATTACATTCTTAAAAATGCGTTTATTATAAAAAAGCGCTTGATTTTTCTGTCTTAATTTTAATAAAGCTTTTGAAGATTCAAGCCTTATAACAACATCATTACTCTTTAACAATCTTAATAAAATCTTTACAGAATTTTGAGAGTTAAAAGCACTTATTACTTTTGGTAATTGTTGCTTGATATTATCTGCTAAGTTTTCAGACTTGTCTAAATCTAAAATTGTTTTAGTTATTCCTGTACCATAATTTTTTAATGCTTTAACTGCGTTTTTCCTATATTCTTTAATGGATAAATAATTCAACAATTCATCAACAAAACGCTCATTAGCTGTTATTCCTGCTGCTTTAATAGCATGTTTCACTATATATTGATCTCTATTATTTAAATGTACAATTATAAAAGGATAAAACTTCTCAATTCCAGAATATGCAATAGTTACTAATAACTTTGCTACAGCTTCTTTTCTACTAAATCCTTCAGGTGTATTTAAAGTTCTAACATGTTCTGCAATTCTTGAATGCAAATTGTATTTAAGAGATAACTTACTATTGTTTACACCTTCTTTTGCAAGACATAGCAAGGCTGCATTAGAAATATAATCGGTTTCATGATTTAAATACTTATTAAAAAACTCATTAGTATTTATATTAGAATGATGTATAATGTAATTTAAAGCAGTGTAAACTAAATCGTCGTTTTGCTTTGTAACTAGTGCCTCTACTTTATTAATAGCTGTTCCTTTATCGTATTGAAATAATTGTTTTATTGCTTCCGTTTTAACGGCATCCGCTGGATGCTCTAATAAACTTATAATGCTATCCTTTAATGGTATTAGTCTATAGGGATTTAATTGCTCCAAAAGACTTAATATTTCTTTTTCAGCTCCAGAATTTAAAATACGTCTAGCAGCAACTAAGGTTGTTTCGTATTTTTCTCTCTTCTTTGCTTTAGCTTCAACAACTAATGTTTTTTGAATATTAGTTCTAAAGGAATCAAAATAAGCTTCTCGCAATCTGTAAATTAAAAGAATCCATATAAAGACAAAAAAGAGAATTATAATTGTAATATAGGAAGTGCTTAAATCTAATTTCTTTATTAAAAAAATAAGTAAAAAACCAGCAACACCAGTAGCAACACTATCTACTGCAACGTCAATAAATGATTTTGCTTGATTTTTAATATTGTTTGGAATTGGCATTATGGATAACTCTACAGCTGCTTTATTTAGCGATTGCTTAAAACTACCATCGATACCTTTTATAATAACTAAAACCCAAAGTTCTGGAAAAGTTAAAAACAATAAACTACCCAAGGCAATACCTAAAGGTAAAATTAATAATGTAGATGAAACTCCCAAACGGCTTAAAAAGCGGTTTGTAATAAATAACTGAAGTACTAAGGCTATTACATTAAAAGTAGAGAACCAAAAGCCAAAAAAAGAAGCCAATTCATCGGAATCTGTAATGGCTTTATTTGCAAAATCACTAAATTGAAAATCTACCAATTTTGCTACAATAACACTAATACCTGTTATTAAAGCTAAGTAAGTTAAATGCTTAGATTTTAATATAAGTTTGAAAGAAGAATCCTGTACAGTAGACTCGTTATCTTTACGTTGTTTTCTAACATAAGTTGTCATTTTTCGGATTCTCAATCTCCAAATTTTTAGAATAATCGGAATACAGCACAAAATAAGAAGTGCAGCAATAAATATAGCGTATTTATTACCGTAAGAAGATACAATAACACTTGTTAAATAGCCTCCAAACACACCACCTGCTATTGCTCCTGCTCCAATAAACCCAAACAGACGCTTAGCTTCTCTTGCATTAAAGACCATATTGGCAAGGATCCAAAATTGAGATGTTGCAATTACAGCGAAAAGAGAAATACTTAAATAATAAAAATAGAGTAACCCTTTTTCAAGAACATTGTAATGTAAAACGATACTTAATGCAATAAACGCTAAACTAAAAATAACTAAAGAACCAATGGTTACTTTAAGTAAGGAAAATGCTCTAACAGCTCGATTATAAAATATTGAGGTTAGTACAGCAACTAATGCTACTAGCAAATAACCATACGGTAAACTATCTGCTCCAAGTTTATTAACAAATAGAGCGTTAACCGTAGGCTTAACAATTAACAGCACAGTTATAATTATAAAGATATATAACTGCATTAAAAAAGAGATGTATATTTCACCATCTCTTAATCCAAATGTTTTATTAAGTATGTTTTTTAGTAAGGACAACTAAAAGTCTTTTATGTTTTTGCTAAAGAACGTGATTTTTTAAGAACTTTCTCAATTGGTATTACTAAATTTCTAGCAATTTGCTCACCCAAATCGTTTTCTATTAATGCTACAATTATGTACTTTCTTTTTGGTCCCCAAACTAGTGCAGAATCTGCATGAAAATTTTTCCAAGAACCAGATTTTCTATAGACTGTTGCTTTAGGTGCTATTTTATCTAACGTATTAACAAATTTATGATGCAAAGCAGGATTTTTCATTATTTCTAACATTTCCTTAGAGCGTTCAGTATTTACCAAATTACCCATAGCTAGTTGATAATAGAAGCTACAAACTTGTTTTGTAGTTGCAGCATGACTTAATCCTTTCATTGGCTCTGGATGACGTTTTCCTCCTGCTGCATATCGTTTTCCAACCCAAAGTCCTCCACCAACTTCTTCGTCATAAAGTTTGTTTTCTGGTGCTCTTAAAACAGCTTCAATTTTATCGTAACCAACACGATCAATCATACGCGTAGATGCTTGATTGTTAGATTTGCTAATCATTAAACGCATATCCTTACGTACTTCTTTAGTGTCTTTTAATTCACCATTATCTATAGCATCCATTGCTGCTAATAATATTGCGATTTTTGGTAAGCTCGCTGCATACATCATGTGGTCATCATTTAAGCCAGCGTATTTAATATTACATTGGTCTGTTAAATCTACAATAGCAACAGACATCTTCTTATTTTGAATTAGACTCTTCCAAGTGTTATTTTTATAAATTTCAGCTTGAAGAAGGTTTTGCAAGTCTGCATTTTGCAAGTCTGCAATAGGATTAATTCCTTCAGTTGTTTTTAATGGTAATTCGGTTTGTGAAAAACCTAATATACCTAAGAACAATACTACCGTAGAAACCGCATTTTTTATCGTGTTATTCATTTAATTTTTTAAGTTTTAATTGTAACCAATATAGTATACAATATATGTGCCAAAGATGCTGTTTTTTATTCATAATTTAATGTTAATATTTTTAACTTAAATTACTGATTTTTAGATGTTTAAAAACTATAACTTATTGCCATTAATATCTAACTCAACAATTGTCTTTCCAAGCTTCTTAACTTCTTCAAATTGAGTCATTTTATCACCTACAATTACATAAATCATGTCTTCTTCAACTAAATATTTATTAATAATATTTTTATAATCTTCTAAAGTCATATTTACTAGCTCTTCTTGATCGTCTTCCGTAAAAGTTTGAGACAAATTGTACTTACTAATATTCCTAAGCATACTTAATTGCGCTCCAAGACTTTCGAAAGCTCTAGTATTTCCTTTTAAAATTTTGTTTTTGGTAAGTTCTACTTCCGTTTCTGTAAAATCATTAGCATAATTAGTAACCATGTTTTTAATAATCTCTAACGATTTTAAAGTAGCATTCGCTCTTACACTTGTTCTAATTGTAAAAGGTGATACTTCCTTGTTATCTACTATACTTGAATAAGCTCCATATGTATAGCCTTTACCTATTCTTAAAGTTTGAAATAATTTTCCGCTTGAACCACCTCCTAAAATTTCGTTAGCAAAGCTTAAATTATTTGCTTCATCATTTTCTTGAGACAACGCTAATTTGCCTATTAAAACCACAGATTGTTTTGCTCCAGGAAAATCTATAAAATACAATTGATTCTTCTTTGTGCTTTCTGGTAATTGATATTCTGGAATAGCTACACTTTTAGTGTTCCAATTATTTAAAGAAGATAATGTGTTTTTAATAGTTGCTTTGTCTAATGCACCTGCTATATGAAAAGTTGCTTTTTCTGGTGAAAGATTCTTGTAATACGCTTTTAAGTCTTGAATATTAATAACTTTAACAGATTCTTGAGTTCCAGAACTTGGAACCGAAAATATATGATTTTCACCATATATTAACTTATTATAAACCTTAGACGCAATACTATTAGGATTAGCTTCCCTTCCTTTTAAGCTTGTTTCTAAAGCATCTTTAAGTCTATTATACTCGTTCTCGTCCCAACGTGGCTCTAAAATAATCTCTTTTACTAAGGCAATAGTTTCATCGAAATTCTTAGCCAAACAAGAACCTGTAATATGAAAATCTTCAAATGTTGAATACGTGTTAATATTAGCACCTAAAAGACCTATGGCTTCTTCTAAATCTGCCGATGTTTTGTTTACAGTACCTTCCATTATTAAATCGCTTAATAAATTGGCTACTCCAGATTTATTAATTGGGTCTAATGCGTGTCCTCCAGGAATGGTAATATCGAATTGTACTAAAGGCACTTCGTTATTTTCAATACCATAAATTGTTAAGCCATTAGTTAACGTATCTGTCCATACAGATGGAGATTTAAATAATGGTAATTTTCCATAAGCAGGTTCACTTCTATCGTGCTTTGAAGGTGTTTTATCGTAAACAGCTTCGGCACCTTGACTTACTTCTTCGTTAGCGACATCTTTTTTAACTTCTTCAATCCAAACGGTTGCTTTGTCAGCTTCAGCTATAGCCAAATCTAAACTTCCTTTCGGTACAACGCTTGTCATCACATAATTTTTACCTTTAATATATTTGGTAAACACACGCATAATATCTGCTGCAGAAACAGCATTTGTTAATTTTGCTGTTTGTGTTATATAACTTGGATCTCCTTTATACTCATTATCTTCAACTAATTGGAATGCCTTATTTAAAACCGTACTAATTCCTCTATATAAATTGGTTTCTAGTTCTGCTTTAATACGTTTTAAATCACTTTCATTAACACCTTCTTTTTCAAAACGCTTTAAACCTTGATCTATAGCCGTTTTTACATTATCTAAATCTACATCTGCATTTGCACGCACTATAAAAACAAACTCTCCTGCTAATTCGCTACTACTTTGATAGGTTCCAAC
Source organism: Lacinutrix sp. Bg11-31 (assembly GCF_002831665.1). Classification (NCBI taxonomy): domain Bacteria; kingdom Pseudomonadati; phylum Bacteroidota; class Flavobacteriia; order Flavobacteriales; family Flavobacteriaceae; genus Lacinutrix; species Lacinutrix sp. Bg11-31. The sequence goes on along the minus strand of NZ_CP025118.1, from coordinate 902,810 downwards.
GCTAGGTGCTAATTTTTGTTCTTCAACAATTGTTTTGTAAAGTGGTGCTTTTTTACTTCCGCTTAACAACTGACCTAAAATTTCTAACGCATATTTATCTTGGTTATATTGTTCGACGGTTGGAAACGTCATGCGCAATTCGGGTAGTTTTGCAAAACCATCTTCAAAATACAATGATTTAGTTTTCTCTAAAGTCACTGGCATTGGCTGTAAAGCTTCTACTTCTGGTCCACTTGGTATTTCTCCAAACCATTTCTTAACAAGTGCTTTTGTTTCTGCAATGTCAATATCTCCTGCAATAACTAAAGAGGCGTTACTTGCGCCATAATATTGCTTGTAAAACTCTTTAACATCATCTATAGTTGCAGCTTGTAAATCTGGCAAAGCACCAATTACTGTCCAATTGTATGGATGTGTTTCTGGATATAGGTTTTTACGTTTAATCTCATCTGTATATCCATAAGCTGCATTATCTACTCGCTGACGCTTTTCGTTTTTAACTACTTGCTTTTCGCGTTCTAAAGCTTCTGTAGTTACGGTATTAATCATATATCCAAAACGGTCAGAATCTATCCAAAGAATCTTCTCAAAAGCATCTTTAGGCACCACTTCGTAATATACTGTATAATCGTTAGAAGTTCCACCATTTCTACTTCCTCCCCATTCTGGTATCATTTTTCGGTTGGCACCAACAGGAACATTTTCACTGTCGTTAAAACTCATATGTTCGAAAAAATGAGCAAATCCTGTACGTCCAGGTTTCTCTCTATTTGAACCAACATGCATCATGGTTGCAACCGCTACAATTGGGTCACTATGGTCTTCGTGAAGGATAACTTCGAGTCCATTATCTAGTGTGAATTTTTCATAATCAATTTTAAACTCTTTTTCTTTAGAATCTAATTTTTCAGAATTTGAACAACTAAATAAAAGTGAAATGATGCTTAATAGAAGGATTCGATTTAATAAACGCATGATTATTTTTTTTTGATTTTGATAAAGATAATTATTCTAAATAAATGATGGTTAAAATATGACATTTCTTAACTTTGCTTTTTTTAATTACAAAAAAACAGACTATGCTTAAAGCTTTTAGAATTGTTGCCTTTTTAGAAGGTATTTCATATTTATTATTAATGGCAGCTTCAATATACAAACGTATGCCAGAAGGAAACGATGAATATGTTCAGCATTTAGGTATGCCTCATGGCTTATTATTTGTAGCCTATGTTGCTTTAGCCATTTTCTTACGTTCGACTTATAAGTGGGATACTAAAGCATTTATTATCATTTTATTAGGCTCTCTTGTACCTTTCGGGACTTTCTATGTTGATAAAAAATATTTAAAACCTTTAGCATAATTAAAAATTGTTGTAATATTCGGTTTTAATTATTGAATATATGTCCAATTTCCCTCGTTTTGCTATTGTAATAGCATGTTTTTTATTGTTTCAATGTAATCAGTTTTCTAAATCTGAAGAAGCTTCTACAGTGCAAAGAGAAACTATTGAAAACCAAGATCCTATTAGATTAAATAATGAATTTTTAATTCAAGGCGCTTCTTTTTCACCAGATAATACAAATATTTATCTCTTTAAAGCTGAAGATGATTCTTTCGCATTAGTAGACTCTACTATAATTAATAATACTAAATTTCAGTTTAAAGGTTTAGCTGAAACTCCATCATTATATCGTATTTCGGAAATACGAAATAAAAACAAAGGCTTCCCTTTATTAGTTGATGCTTCAGAAATACATGTGTTTTTAAACAAGCGTATCGATTATTCAACTGCTTCCTCTACTTCTACTGTACAAAAAGAATATCTAGACTACACATCGCAAATGACTGATTTTAAAGACAAAGGCATGTCTTTATATTATGGCTTAAAAGGGAATTTTTCTTCAGAAAACATAAATAAATTAAAACAAGATCGTTTAGCATTGTTTACAGAACAGAACAATTTTATAGAGACCTATATTAAAAAACATTCTAACTCTTATGTCGCTGTTCTATTAGTAAAAGAAAACGTTAGTACATACAATGCAAAAACACTTAGAACATTATATAATGGTTTATCTCAAAATATTCAGGATTTAGATTTTTCGAAATCTATAGACTCATTAATAGTTGAAAAAGAATCTAAAATTGGAGAACGTTTACCTGTTGTAACTGCTAAAAAAAATGAAGAAAATTTTAAAGAAGAATATAGACCAAAGGCTTATAAAATAAGCGGTATAAACCCTTATGGAGAAACTGTATCGTTAAAATCTATACCTAAAGGTAAAGTGATTCTAGTAGATTTTTGGGCAAGTTGGTGTGGACCATGTCGTGCTACAAATCCAAATTTGGTTGCATTACACAAAAAATATAAAAGCCAAGGTTTTGAGATTTTAAGTGTTAGTGAAGATAAGGCTGAAGCACAATGGTTAAACGCTATAGCTACAGACGGCTTAACTTGGGATTACCATGTTATAGACAAGAATAAAAGCATTGCTTTTCGTTATGGTGTAGAATCTATTCCGTTTAAACTATTAATAGATAAAAACGGAAATATTGCTAGTGAAAAAATTTCTGGTCGCGCTTTAGAAACCAGAATTCAGCAGTTATTAAAAGAGTAAATTATTCTTTTAATCTATCACTTATATACTCAGTTTCTGTTTTTCCATGTGCCTTTGGTTTGCCATCATCATCTAGATTAACCATAATAATATCTTCAACAGTGATAATGGTTTCTCGTGTCATCATGTTTCTAACTTCACATTTTAATGTGATTGATGATTTTCCAAAGTTTTTAACCTCCATTCCTATTTCAACAATATCACCTTCTACCGCTTTGCTTTTAAAATTTATTTCACTCATGTACTTGGTCACAATTTTAGAGTTATTTAACTGTACCACAGTATAAAGTGCTGCTTCCTCATCTATCCAAGCCAATAAACGACCTCCAAATAAAGTACCATTAGGATTTAAGTCTTCGGGTTTTACCCATTTTCTTGTGTGAAATCTCATAGTTTAAAATAAGTTTTGTTGCGGTTCGACAGTTGTATCGTTTGGGATTTTTAAATCGTAACCAAGTTCGTTATTTAATTTTTTAATAAAATATGCAGAAAGTAAAGGCGATTCTTTTTCTAAATTTTGATGAATAAAGAAATCTATCTCTTTAACACCTTGTTCTTTCCAGTCTTTTATACGTTCTATCCAATCATCTAATCTAGAATAATCACTTGGGTGGTTTGCACCAACATAACGTACAAAAGCTGTGCTATTTGTTAAACGCATATGCATGATGTCTCTTCTTCCGGCAGTGTCAACAATAATATTTGAAATATTATTTGCTTCTAAAAGTTGATATAGTTCTTCTGCAATTTCTGTATTGTACCAATCTGTATGTCTAAATTCTACTGCTAAAGGAATCTCTTTTGGCCAATTCTCTATAAAATCAACCACACGAGTATAATCTTTAGGCGAAAAATTAGTGTGCATTTGTAAAAATATGGTTCCTAGTTTTTCTTTTAAATTTGAAGCATTATATAAATAGTTTTCAACTACTGCATTAGTATCTTGTAAGCGTTTCCAATGAGAAATCTCTTGATTCAACTTTAGAAAAAACTTAAAATTTGATGGTGTCTTATCATACCATTTTACAAATTGTTCTGCTGGAAATATGCGATAAAAAGTTGCATTTAATTCTATAGAATTGAATTGAGATGAATAATAAGCCAATTCGTCTTTTGTGCCTCTTGGGTAAAAACCTTTAAGGTCTGCTTTATTCCATTTTGCACAGCCAACATATATTTCTGGCACATAATTGTCTTTTACCAAATTAAGCACACGTTTAGTGTCTTTATGGTCTTTTGGTAAAGTAAAGTCTATTAATTCTGGATTGTCTACGTTACCGAATTTCATCTCTTAAAATTTAAATAAAGATAATGCTTTGTTCATTATAAATTTAAGACTTAAAAGATCTATTGTCTTTTATTTCTATAATAAATTTTATAGTTGTTTCTATCGCTCCATTAAGGTAAAAAATGTTCGTTTATTACAGTAACAATACTCTTTATAAGTGTTTTCTTACCACTCATAGAAAAAAAAATAGTTTTCATTATTAATATTTATATATTACATACTTTTATTATTCCTACAAATTTAAACCAAAATTATTCATGAAAACGTACCTAAGTTTCCTTTTAATTTTTTCAACTGCACTTGTTTTTTCTCAAAAGGAAGTTGTTGTAAAAAACAATTGGTCTGTTGTAAAAACTCAAGAGAGCATATTTAAAATAAGTAAGCGTATTGTTGAGGTTAACGACAAAAAGAATGACATATATAAATCTTATTATCAATATAAGTTTGAAAATGAAACCGAAGAAAAATTATCCATAAACTGGAATTTTATTACACAATACAAAAATTTCTCATCTACAAATTTACCAACCAACGAGAACTATCGTGCGTTAACATTAGATCCAGGACAAACTTTTGTTCCTGATTTTCTTGACATAGAACAGAAAAAATTCTTTGTGTTTAATAAATTTCTAAATAGACCCACTAAAGTTTCTTTAGAATCTGTAGAGTTTCATCAATTAAAATATAAATTGCTATAATCTAAACTATATGAAAAAGACATTAATCTTTTTTACCTTTTTACTCCATTTTTCTTTTTTCTCATATGGACAGTGTCCAGATCCAAGTGGTCAAACTTTAATAGCGATAACAGAAACTACAGCCCAGATTAATTGGACTGAAAATGGTACAGCTACCACATGGGAAATAGAAATTGTATTATCTGGAGCAACACCTTCAGGAGCAGGAACAATAATTACAGACAACCCTTATACGGCAAGTAATTTAGTTTCTGGTGAAACTTATGATTTTTATATTCGTTCAGATTGCAATAATAGCAGCAATGGAGAAAGTAATTGGGTAGGACCATTAACAGCAACTACACTATCTTGTATATTCTCTGTAGATTCAAACGAAGTTCCAGAAGGATGTCTGGAATATTGTTTTTATGCTAATGGCGCACAATTTGGTACGTTTTTCGATTTTAATTCAGGTGTATTACCTGTAGGATGGAACTCTTCACCGTTTACCGTTGGAGCTCCATGTATAACAAACATGATTGACAACTCCCCATACTTTTGGGCAGGTGTTACAGATAGTAACAATGAAAGACAAGTAACTACCAATCCATTAGATGTTACTCTTGGAGGAATTATTCAATTTTATATGCGTTATGGGTCAGACGATCCTGATCCTGGTTGTGAAACAGCCGATTTACCCGAAGAAGGAGTAAACCTTCAATACTCAATAGATAATGGTACAACATGGGTAAATATTAATTATTGGCAACCAACTGATGTTTTAACAGATCCTCTTTATGCATGGACTCAATACACAGAAACTATTCCTGTTGCTGCTCAAACAAACAACACCTTATTTAGATGGTATCAATCTGACAACAGTGGTGCTCAATTTGATAATTGGGGTTTAGATAATGTTTTAGTATCTGCTAATACAAACGCTAATTTTAATTGGGATTTTGGAGATGGAAACACATCTACTTCAAGCTCACCTTGTCATAGTTACTCTGCTGAAGGTTCTTATACCGTAACTTTAACTATAGATGCTCCAAACTGTAATAATACAGTAAGTACAGATATTTTTATTGAAGATAATATTGTGCCTACGGCAATTTGCCAAAATACAACTATTAGTTTAGACGTTAATGGAGCCGCTGTTTTAACACCTGCAGAAATAAATAATGGTAGTTTTGATAACTGCGCAATACAAAGTATTACTTTATCCCAAACAGATTTTGATTGTAGCGATGTAGGAACCAATAATATTACAATGACAGTAACAGATATATACGGAAACGTAAGTAGTTGTGATGCTGTAGTTACTGTAAGCTCTAGTATTATAGCTTCTGGATCAATAGTTGCTATACCTCAAACACCTACTTCTGCTGAAATATATTGGACACCTGGCGGAAGTGAAACATCATGGGAAATAGAAATAGTACTTGCAGGAACTACTCCAACTGGTGTAGGTGTAATTACCTCTGCAATTCCTTATCTAGCAACATCTCTATTAGAAAATACAGATTACGAAGTTTATATACAAGCTATTTCTTCATCTGGTTGTTCTGAATGGGAAGGCCCAGTCCCTTTTGATACCAGTTGTTTTGTACAAGCAGTTCCTTATGTAGAAACAGCAGAAACGCAAATTTTAGGAAATGCAGATGATATTGATAACTGTTGGAATGCACAAAACACAAGTTTTAACTGGAGAGCTAATTCTTTTGGGACAACATCTAGCGGAACTGGCCCTAACGCAGCAGCTACAGGTACTAATTATTTTTATACAGAAGCAACAGGTGCAAATACTGGTGACGTAGCTATATTACTATCTCCATTTTTTGATTTAACAACATCAACAAATACTTTCTTGCATTTTAACTACCATATGTATGGAGCAAGTATGGGAGAATTACACGTTGATTTATTTAATGGTACCACTTGGATAAATGATGTTTTCTTGATTAGTGGAGAACAACAAACATCTAATAATGCAAATTGGATTCAACAATTTATAGATATTAGTATTTACGAAACGGTTGATAACTTTCAAGTACGCTTTAGAGGTGTAAGAGGAAATGATTTCACGTCTGACATGGCTATAGACGATATTACTATAGAAAGTCTAACGTGTCCAGCTCCAATTAATTTTGCTCTCGCAAATACAACTGGCACATCAGTAGATTTAAGCTGGACAGAAACGGGATCTGCAACACAATGGGAAATTGAAGTTGTACCATCAGGTACTACTCCAACTGGAACAGGAACTTTAGTTTCTACTAATCCATATACAGTTACTGGTCTTTTGTCTTCAACACTCTACGATTTTTATATTCGCGCATTCTGTGGAACTGGAGATCAAAGTTTATGGGTTGGCCCTATCACTTACCAAACACCTTGTGGAGTATTTGCTGTACCTTATGTAGAACCTGTTGAAACACAAATAACAGGAAGTGCAGATGCTATTGAAGAATGTTGGTCTGCTTCAAATAACACCAACTTTCAATGGGAAGCAAATAGTAATGGTACAACATCCTCAAACACAGGACCCAGTTCTGCAGCCAATGGTATTAATTATTTTTATACCGAAGCAACTGGTGCTAATACTGGAGATGTTGCCGAATTATATTCACCTCTATTTGATTTAACAACATCAACAAACACCTTCTTGCATTTTAACTATCATATGTATGGAGCAGATATGGGAGAATTACATGTTGATTTTAATAACGGAACAACGTGGATTAACGATGTTTTTGTATTAACTGGACAACAACATTCCTCTAGTAATGCTGCATGGATTCAAGAGTTTATTGATATAAGTACCTATGAAACTGTAGCTAACTTTCAAGTACGTTTTAGAGGAATAAGAGGAAATGATTTTACATCAGATATGGCGATAGATGATATTACCATAGAGAGTATTGTAACAATTTGTAATGATATTAGTTTTGATGCTTGTCCTACAGATATTATAATTCCAACAGATAATGGACAGTGTTATGCAATTCCAAATTATACAATTCCAAATGTTATAGATAATTGTGATGCAACTAACACTGCAATTACACTTTCTCAAGGATTACCTCCTAATGGACAATTTCCAATAGGTACAACAACTGTAGAATACACAGCATCAAATTCTGCTGGAACAACAATTATCTGTTCTTTCGATGTAACAGTTACAGATCCTTTTACTGGATTAAATATTCAAGCCTCAGAAACAATTATTTCAAATACGGTAACATTGTGTAATAGTAACACTGTAGATTTTTCTACTACTGGCGGAAATTTTGATGGCTCTGAAACTTATGAATGGCAATTAAATGGCACTTCAATACCTGGAGAAATCACGAATACACTTTCTAGTATTGCTATTGCTGGAAACTATACGGTTGTTATAAGCTTAGGCACATGTTCTCAATCATTTATGCTAACTGTGTCTCAATTTGTTGCCCAAGCGGCTTTTACTTTTAACAATTTAGAATGTGATGGAGCTACAACAACTATAACCGGAACAACTGGAGGCTTATTTACATTTGATACGGCTCCTACAGATGGTGCTTTATTAGATACTAATACAGGAACCATAAGTAATGGAACTAGTGGAGCAACTTATAGTGTAACTTACACTACACCTTTAATAGGGTCTTGTCAAGAAAGTTCAACAGAAACTGTTACACTACTTAATTTAGATGATGCTGGTTTTTCTTTTAATAATCCAAACTGTGATGAAGCTACTGTATCAATTACTGGTCTATCTGGAGGGACATTTACATTTACCAATACACCAACAAATGGTGCTTTATTAGATGTAAACACAGGTGCAATTAGTAATGGAACTAGTGGTGAAACTTACAGTATAACTTATACTACACCAGCAGGAACTTGCCAAGAAAGTTCAATAGAAACTATAACGCTACTTAATTTAGACGATGCTTCTTTTTCTTTTAACAGTCCAGAATGTAATGAAGCTACAGTATCCCTTACTGGCATATCTGGCGGAACATTTACATTTGCTAACACACCAACAGATGGAGCGTTATTAAATGCAAATACAGGAATGATAAGTAATGGAACTAGTGATCAAACTTATACTGTAACTTACACTACTCCTTCAGGATCTTGTCAAGACAGTGTTACCAAAAGTATTACTTTATTATCTTTAGATGATGCAAGTTTCTATATTGATCCGGATTCAATTAGTTGCTACTCTGCTAACTTAATTATTACTGGTTCAACTGTAGGTGTTTTTAGTTTTGATCCTCACCCAAATGACGATGCTGTAATTAACCAAACTACAGGAGAAGTTACTGATACAACTCCAAATAGCACATACACAATCGTTTACACAACAAATGAAACCTGTAGTAATTCTGAAGCGATTACCTATACAACTCCAGATAATTGTATAATTCCTCAAGGTATTTCACCTAATAATGATACTATTAATGATTACTTTGATGTTGCTTGGCTTAAAGCTACTAATATTAATATCTTCAATAGATATGGTACTAAAGTTTATGAAAAAGCTAATTATCGCGACGAATGGAATGGAGTTTCTAATGATAATCTAGAGCTTCCTGTAGGAACCTACTTTTACGTTATTGAACTAGAAGACAATAAAACTATAACTGGATGGGTTTATATTAATAGATAGACTCTTGATAGACTCTTGATTTATATGTTAATAATAACGTTAACAAATATTTAGACTGCTTAATGTGTAAGTGATTTTTATTATTAATTTTATAAAAAAACTTACATATGGCAACTAGAGACTTACAATTATTAGACATTAGACCAATAATAAATTCTATTAAAACAAGTGGTAATACAAGTAAAGGCGAGCGTTTTCAAAACGTTACGTTGCGCCCAATTATTAAACTACAAAATGATTTATTTGTTGCTGTTTTTAGAAATTACATTGCAAAACATAAAAATGTATTTTATGAGTTTACTTTAGAAAAAAGGCTGCACTATATAGATAATGCTTTGCACAAAGACATCAAGTTTAGAAATTCGATTAAAGGAATGATAATTGGCCAGTTTACAACTGAAGAATATTTACTTTACATAGAAAACTCATCTGCATTAAATAAACGCATGATGAATATTGTTATACAACGCTTGCAAAGCAATATTCAACTATTCGAAAAAGTTAAAATTGCTGCAACTGTTTAGTCATCTATTAATGAAACACCATTTAAATCTGTAGTTAAAATAGCGCTCATATAATTGAAATATGGTCGTATGGTTTTAAAACCATTATCGATAATATCAATTAATTCTTTGCTTTGTATCTCTTTATCAGTAAGCTTTTTAGTAAAAATAAATTGTTTTCGCCTTATCAAATCAATTGCTTTATGCTCCTTATCGAAACCTTTTGGAGCTGTTTTTAATTCGTCTCCTTCTAATTCTCCCCAAACAGATTTAAAGGTTTTATTCTTTATTATTGTTCTTATTTCCTCATCGTCCATTTCAAATTCTTTTCTAATTCGTAATAGATCTTCTTTTGCAGGATCCCAAAAACCTGTAGCGATAAAGCTTTCGTTATTAGGTTGAATATGAAAATAATAACCACCACGTAATCTGGGTTTTACTCTATGAAAAGAACCACTAAGATGTGTTTTATAAGGTAGTTTGTTTTTAGAAAAACGGACATCGCGATAAATCCTAAAAACTTTTACCTTATCTGTCTCATCATGAACATTTAATCTTTCGTTTATTGTATTGTAAAAATTTTTAACCTCTGTTTCTAATGTTTTAAATTCTGGTTTATTATCGTTAAACCAGTCTCGGTTGTTATTCTTTTCTAATTTTTTTAAAAAATTAAATACGTTTTTTGAAATCATAAACTGAGTTTGAAATTGAATTATAAAAATACAAAAAAAGTCTCAGTTTTAAATTCTGAAACTGAGACTATATCTAAAAACTTAACACTAAAATTAATCAACTACATCTTCAATGTCATCCGCAACATCTTCAACGGCATTTTCTATCTTGTCTCCAGTTGATTCTTCTCTACAGCTTGATAAAGCTATAGACATTGTAAATAAGGCTATAAATAAATATGGTATTTTTTTCATTTTTTGTTATTTTTTTAATCGTTAAGCATTATAATAAATTTACAATTAAACTAAATATCTCTATTAAAAAAATTGATTTATTTTTCATAATAATTATAAAAATTATCGCTTTCCTCTAATTAAGGATAGCACAAATAATACTAAAAATATAAAGAAACATATTTTAGCAACTCCTGATGCTGCTCCTGCTATACCTCCAAATCCTAAGACTCCAGCTATAATTGCAATAATGATAAATGTAATGGTCCAACGTAACATGTTTTTTTTGTTTTAAATGGTTAAATAATTGCTTACAAAAACTAATTTTTAGCTTTGAGAAAATTCCAATTCCTTACTATGATCTAAGCTTAATTTGTTATCAAATTGTAGCGTTCTAATAGGAAATGGTATATTAATATCTTTTTTATCGTAAGCCTTTTTAATTTCTATAATGGCTTTGCTTTTTGCCTTTAATTTTTCTAATGCGTTTTCAGAATCTATCCAAAATCGACATAAATAATTTATAGAACTTCCGCCATATTCTGTATAATAGAACTCCACCTCTTCAGGCGAATTAATTTGATCGAATGTATCTGCAATAGTTTGTTTTGTTAATGCTTCAACTTCATCAAGATCTGACTCATATCCTACTCCACATTCTAAAAATATTCTCATTTTTGTAGTTAAAGAATAATTTTTAACTGGGTTTTCTAGTATAGATTTGTTAGGAATAAGGACTAAATTATTATCTGCCTCTTTAACAACAAAGTTTTTTAAACTAATCTCAACAACTTCTCCCGAAAACCCATTAGTTTCTACCCAGTTCCCTAATTCTATGCTCTTTCTAAAACTTAACACAATACCTGCAAAAGTATTACTAAGCGTCCCTTGTAAAGCTAAACCTATAACCAAACCAGAGACACCTGCTGCTCCAATTAGTGTTTCTAATGTTTTACTTAAATTCATTATACCTAAAGCAAGAAATAACCCTACTGCAATAATTGTAATACCAGATATTTTAGTAATTATATTTACTAAAGAATCTTGTTTTACTTTTTTAGAAATTAGTTTTCCTATTAATCGCGAAACGTATTTAGAAATGTAATAAAATACTACAAGTACTATAATTGCAATAACAAGATTTGGTAAGTTTTCTAAAAAGGCATTTAACCAGCCTATTAATTTACTTGATATTAGTTCGTATGCTGTGTTTAATTGGTCTGTCATGTATTCTCTAAAGTTTAAAATTAATATTTAGTGTATTTGTGGATTACTCTAAAAACATTAATTTTTAACTTCTTCAAGAATTGACTCTTCTCTATAATTTTTTGACCAAGCATTCAACTGCCAACTTGTTTTTTCTAACTCACGAATATAAGCTCCAATTAAATCTATAGTTCCTTCGTCTTTTGCTGATTCAGCTTTAGCAACAACTTGAGACATTTGTGCTAACATTATTTTATGATCATTTAATAATTCTCCAATCATATCTTTATCCGAAATCATTACTGAAGCTTCAGACAAGGATGATATTTTAAGGTAGTCGCTAAACTTACTTACTGGATGATGCCTTAAAGTTAAAATGCGCTCGGCTATCTCATCTACTTTAGTTTTTGCTTCACTATACATATTTTCGAACTGTTTGTGTAAATCAAAAAAATTTCGTCCTTGTACATTCCAATGAAAGCTTTTTAATTTTTGGTAGTATAAATTGTAGTCTGATAATAATGTATTTAATTCCATTACTACTGGTAATAATTTTTCATCTTGCATATTCAAATAACTCATAATTAATAGTTTGTATTTTGGTTCCCTATTAATATAAGCGTATAAGTAATTTTGTCAAGTGATTTAACGGCCTTTAACGTTATGAAAAAAAAATTAACATAAATTATGTTAAAGAAGCATGAGGTTTGTTAACACAATTAACACTTTATTCGAATTGAAGGCTTTTAAGAATTAAACCTGAAGCTGGTGCAATATACTCCATTCTTATAGTGTTTTCGGGTACTAAAGAGTCTTCAATATCTTTTATGGTAAGCTTACCTTTACCTAAATCTATTAAAGTCCCCATCATTAATCGAATTTGGTTTCTCATAAAACCTTTACCTCTAACTCTTAATAAATAAGTTCTCTTTGGAAAGAAACTAGCCGTGTAAATATCGTTTTCTACAATCTCGCAAGTTAAGATCGTACGTGTATAAATTCCGTTGTCTGATGGTTTATAGCAATATGTTTTTAAGTAATTTTCTCCTTCAAAAAGTTTCGCGCCTTGTTTCATTAATTCAACATCCAAACCATCTAAAATGGTTGTTAATATTGGAGCACAAAATGGATGAAACTTATCTCCACAAGCAAACAAATACAAGTATTCTTTAATTTTTGAACTTTGAATAATATTGAATTTAGCATCAACCTCTTCAATAGTTAATGCACGAATATCTTGAGGTAAATTTCTATTGAATAACTCTAAAAAAACATCAAAATCTTCAATTGGTTCGTATAAAAACAACTCAATAGCAGTTTCTTCGGCAGAGACCATTGCATCTGTTCGTCCAGAAGCCAAGCTTTTAAAACGCTTACCTTCCATTATAAAATTCAATGTGCGATCCACCATTAAATGCAATGTTTTTACATTGGGCTGTTTTTGCCAACCGTGAAAGCGATAGCCTAAATATTGAATCTTAATAAGGTAAAAGTACTTCTTTGTGAACATTGCTAAATATTGACTTCGAAAATAATCTATAAAACGATGTTAAGCAAAATTTATATAACTTGTATTTTCAATAACTAACTAAAAAATAAATATTATGACAGTAAACTCAACACAAAAACCACCAATTTGGTTCTGGATAGTAACCGTAATTGGTCTTATTTGGAACGGAATGGGAGTTAATCACTACTTGCAACAAGCTTACAATACAGAAAGCTTTAGAAATATGTATACTCAAGAACAATTAGACATTGTAGCCAATACTCCAACTTGGGTAACAGCTGCTTTTGCTATTGCTGTATTTGCAGGCTTCTTTGGTTTTGTATTTATATTACTAAGAAAAAAACTTGGATACACTTTAATGCTATTATCCCTTTTGGCAGTAATTATCCAAATGAGCCATATCCTTATTAGTGGTAACGCAAGTAGCATTGGTATGACGATTATGATTATCGTTTTCGCTATAATTTTTGTTGTTTTAGCAAGACTATTTAGTGTAAAAGGTTGGATTAAATAGAAAACGAACAAAACACTATTAAAAGCATCAATCTCTAAATTTTAAGTTTGATGCTTTTCTGTTTTTCTCTACTTTTTAAAACAGAAACTACATCATTGAGTTTAAACCCTTTTGCTTGTAACAACATTAAATAATGAAATAGTAAATCTGCACTTTCACTTAAAAACAAGTCGTCGTTGTTATCCATTGCTTCAATAACAACTTCTACAGCCTCCTCACCTACTTTTTGAGCTACTTTATTAATACCTGAAGCAAATAATGAAGCTACATAAGATTTCTCTGCATCTCCGGCTTTTACTCTGCTTTCAATAGTGTTTTCTAATTTTGAAATAAAACCAAAATTCTCAGTATTTTCATCATTCCAGCACGTATCTGTTCCTTTATGGCATGTTGGTCCTTTTGGATTTACCTGAATTAATAACGTATCGTTATCGCAATCCAGTTTTATATCTACTAAATTTAAAACGTTTCCGCTTTCTTCTCCTTTAGTCCACAAACGATTTTTAGTTCTACTAAAAAAGGTTACTAATTTAGTTTCCTTCGTTTTATTGAACGCTTCTTCGTTCATATAACCCAACATTAACACGTTTTTTGTTGTTGCGTCTTGTATAATTGCTGGCACTAAACCATCGTTGTTTTTATTGAAATCTATATTCATTTTGTTTTATTATTTACGCCAGTTCTAATCACATTGTGTTTTCTACAATTTAGTATCAAAAGCCATTTTTAAAAGCTTCTCGATACACTTTGTTCATGCTTCACAAATCACTCGAAGTGACATTATGTACAACTATAATCGTACTGCTATATTATTTTCTTTTAATGCTTCTTTTAATTCTGAAATTGGTATTTCTCCAAAATGAAATACACTCGCAGCCAAAGCAGCATCTGCCTTTCCTTTTTTGAAAGTATCAACAAAATGCTGAATAGTTCCTGCTCCACCTGAAGCTATAATTGGAATATTTAACGCTTCAGATAATTTTGCTAAAGCATCGTTTGCAAAACCATCCTTTGTACCATCGTTATCCATAGACGTAAACAAAATCTCTCCTGCTCCACGTTGTTCTACTTCTTTTGCCCAATCGAATAAATTTAGTTTCGTTGGAATAGTTCCTCCTGCTAAATGCACAATCCAATTACCATCTACATTTTTAGCATCTATAGCAACAACAACACACTGACTTCCAAATTTATTTGCCAATTCGTTAACCAATTCAGGTCTTTTTATTGCTGAGGAATTTATAGAAATCTTGTCTGCTCCACACTTTAATAAAGCGTCTACATCTTCAATACTCGAAATTCCACCACCAACTGTAAACGGAATATTTACGTGTTCGGCGACTTTTAAAACCATATCATGCATGGTTTTTCTACCTTCTAATGTTGCAGAAATATCAAGAAACACTAACTCATCCGCTCCTTTTAAAGCATATTGCTTGGCTAATTCTACAGGATCTCCAGCATCTCGTAAATCGACAAAGTTTACGCCTTTTACTGTTCGTCCGTTTTTAATATCTAAGCAAGGTATTATTCGTTTTGTAAGCATTTTTATATGTTCGTCATTGCGAAGAACGAAGCAATCTGTTTCTCAATTAAGAGATTGCTTCGTTCCTCGCAATGATACTTATTTATTAATTATATAATTCTCTAATTGTTTTAAGCTAATTCTGTTTTCATAAATTGCTTTTCCAATAATAACACCTTCACAACCCAATTCTGCTAATTTAGGCAACTCATCGAAAGTTGAAATTCCTCCCGAAGCTATTAATTTAATAGATTCTTCGCTTTGCTCTGAGTGACAACCCTTTAAAATACGCTCATACAGCTCAAAACTAGGGCCTTCAAGCATACCATCTTTAGAAATATCTGTGCAAATAACGTAACTTACTCCTTTTGCTTGATACTCTTTAATAAAAGGAATTACTTTTAAATCACTTTCTTCTAACCAACCACTAATAGCAATGTTTTCGTTATTACAGTCGGCTCCAAGAATAATTTTATCGCTTCCAAACTTAATTAACCATTCTTGAAAAATCTCAGGATTTTTAACTGCAATACTTCCTCCTGTAATTTGAGAAGCACCAGAATTAAAAGCTATTTTTAAATCTTCATCGGTTTTTAATCCGCCTCCAAAATCTATTTTCAATTTGGTTTTAGCTGCTATTTGCTCTAAAACCTTATGATTAATAATGTGTTTTGCTTTTGCGCCATCTAAATCTACAACGTGCAAATACTGGATTCCTGCACCTTCAAAAGACTTAGCTACTTCTAACGGACTCTCGTTGTATATTTTCTTTGTGTTATAATCTCCCTTACTTAAACGAACACATTTTCCGTCTATAATATCTATTGCTGGTATTATTCTCATGTTTACTTCCCACGAAAATGGGAATCTGTTTTAATTAATACTTATTCTTTTATTGTGGATTCCGCATCAAGTGCGAAATGACAAAACATTATATCTTACTATTAAATTCTGAATCAAGTTCAGAAAAACTTTAAAGCGTCAAAAAATTCTTCAAAATTTGCTCTCCTACTACACTACTTTTCTCTGGATGAAATTGCACACCATAAAAATTATCTTTCTGTAATGCAGATGCGTAATTAAACTCATAATTTGTAGTTGCAATTTGCTCGTTACACGCTTCGGCATAAAAACTATGTACTAAATACATAAATGCATCTTCCTTAATGTCTTTAAACAATGGTGATTTTAATTCTGAAATAGTATTCCATCCCATTTGTGGCACTTTTACAGCATTTGAAAAACGTTTAACATCCACATTAAAAATACCTAAACCTTTTGTATTGCCTTCTTCCGAAGATTTACACATTAATTGCATACCCAAACAAATTCCTAAAACAGGCTGTTTTAAAGTTGGTATTAACGTATCTAATCCTGAGGCTCTAAGCATTTTCATTGCTGAGTTTGCTTCACCAACGCCTGGAAAAATTACTTTATCTGCAGCTTTTATTTCTTCTGGAGTGTTAGACAAAATAGCATCTACACCAAGTCTTTTAAAAGCAAATTGAATACTTTTAATATTTCCTGCTCCGTAATTTATTATAACTAGTTTCATAATAGGCTTGTTTTGTCAGTTCGAGTGAAATTTCTTTTTTTTGAAATTTTGTATTGAGAAATTTTCATGACTTCTCGATACAATTTCTCGTGCCTCAAAATCATTGGAAGTGACAATAATATAATTTAAAGCATTCCTTTAGTTGATGGTAAAAACATTTTATTTGAATCGCGCTTTACTGCCATTTTCATAGCTTTTGCAAAGGCTTTAAAAATGCCTTCTATTTTGTGGTGTTCATTTTTACCTTCAGCTTTTATATTTAAATTACATTTTGCACCATCTGTAAACGATTTAAATAAATGGAAAAACATTTCTGTTGGCATATCTCCTATTTTTTCACGTTTAAAATCTGCTTCCCACTCTAACCAATTTCTACCTCCAAAATCTACTGCTACTTGCGCTAAGCAGTCATCCATTGGTAAACAGAAACCGTAACGTTCTATTCCTAATTTGTTCCCTAAAGCTTTGTTGAATAACTCACCTAAAGCAATCATTGTATCTTCAATTGTGTGGTGTTCGTCTACTTCTAAATCACCTTTTACTTTAATGGTTAAATCCATTGCACCATGACGACCAATTTGGTCTAACATATGATCGAAAAAAGATAAACCCGTATCAATATCGTTTTTACCAGTACCATCAAGATTTAGTTTAATGTAAATCTGAGTTTCGTTAGTATTACGCGTAATTTCTTCTACACGATCTTCTAGTTTTAAAAACTCGTAAATAGCTTCCCAATCTGTACTTATTAAAGCGATACAGTCTAAGATTGCTTGTTTAGATGTTTCAATTTCATCTGCTCCTAATTCAAGGTTTTCAGATAAAAAGATACCTTTTGCTCCTAAATTTTTAGCCAATTCCATATCAGTAATTCTATCTCCTAATACAAAAGAGTTTTCTAAATCGTATTTATCTTTATCAAAATATTGCGTTAACAAACCTGTTCTTGGTTTGCGTGTTTCGGCATTTTCGTGAGGAAACGTTTTATCTATAAAAACTTCGGTAAAAACAACACCTTCTTTTTCGAAAGCGCTCATTACCTTGTTTTGAGCAGGCCAAAAGGTGTCTTCTGGAAAAGAATCTGTTCCTAAACCATCTTGATTTGTAACCATTACCAATTCGTAATCCAATTCTGAAGCTATTTTAGCCATATATTGAAACACTTTTGGGTAGAATTCTAACTTCTCTAAACTATCTAACTGATAATCTAATGGTGGCTCTAATACTAATGTTCCGTCTCTATCTATAAATAATATTTTTTTCATCATGATTAACGTGTTAATCAATCCTGAACTTGATTCAGGATCTTTTAAATTAAATTTCTAATATTTTTAAATCTGGATTCGTAACCTTTATAAGATCCCATTTCCATTCTTTATTCCAATTTTTAAGCTGCTTTTCTCTTGATTTAGCTTCTTTCATTGTTATGAATTTTTCAAAATGCAACAATTCATAACAATTATATTTTTTTGTAAATAAAGCTCCTGTTCCTAAACGATGTTGTTTTACTCTTTGTTTTAAATCTTTTGTATAACCAATATATAATACAGTTTTATTCTTATTACTTAGAATATAGCAATAGTATTTTTGATTATCATTCATAAGGGTTACTTCATTTTAAAAGTTCCTGAATCAAGTTCAGGATTTCGAAATTAATTGAAGGCATTCTATTAATTTCTCATTCTCCTCAGAAGTACCAATAGTAATACGAATACAGTTTTCTACTTGTGTATTTCTATTTCTAATAATTACTTTTTCTTCAATTAAATATTGATACGTTTTATTAGCGTTTTCAACCTCTACGAGTAAAAAATTAGCATCCGTTGGATGTATCTTTTTCACTATAGATAATGTACTCAAAGCTTCTTTTAACTTTGTTCTTTCGTCAAGAATTATTTGAATGTTTTCGGTAACTGCTTCAAAATTATTTAAACTTTTTATAACGGCTTCTTGATTTAAAGTACTGACATTATATGGTGGTTTTACACGATTATATAATTTTATAATGTCTTCGCTTGCATATGCAACTCCTACTCTAACACCTGCTAATCCCCAAGCTTTACTAAACGTTTGGCTTACTATTAAGTTATTGTATTTATTAATATTTTTAATAAATGATGTTTGTGCACTAAAATCTATATAAGCCTCATCAACTATAACTATGCCTTCAAAATTTCCTAAAACATATTCAATATCTTCAGGATTAACACTGTTTCCTGTTGGGTTATTTGGTGAACAGATAAAAATGATTTTTATGTCTTCGAAATCCAAATACGGTTGTAATTGGTTTAGGCTAATTTGAAAATCGTTAATTAACGGTTGTTTTATAATCTCAATATTATTGATATTCGCAGAGACATCGTACATTCCATAAGTTGGAGAAAACGTTAATACTTTGTCTTTTCCTGGTTCGCAAAAAATACGAAACGCTAAATCGATAACTTCATCGCTACCATTACCAATAAAAATTTGATTTGTTTCTACCGTTTTAAGTGCAGCTAACTTCTCTTTAATTTCTTTTTGTTGCGGATCTGGATATCTATTTAAGGTACCGAATGGGTTTTCATTCGCATCTAAAAAAACATCGGCAGTACCTTTAAACTCATCTCTTGCAGATAAATAAGGCTTTAAAGCTTTTATGTTGTCTCTAACGAGGTTGTTTATATTTACACTTTGTTTCATACTCTTATTGTTTGTCTGTTCGAGTGAAATTTCTTTTTCTGAAATTTTGTATCGAGAACCGTTTTATACTTCAAATGCTTCTCGATACAATTTCTCATACTTCGAAATCACTCGAAGTGATATTATTTTTCTAAATCTCGAAGTCTTAAAGTTACAGCGTTTTTATGCGCATGTAATCCTTCGGCTTCAGCCATTAACTCAATAGTGTTTCCAATATTTAAAATACCTTCTTTTGTTATTTTCTGGAACGTAATTGCTTTTGTAAAACTATCTAAATTCACTCCAGAATAGGCTTTACTAAATCCGTTAGTTGGTAAAGTATGGTTGGTTCCTGATGCATAATCTCCAGCACTTTCTGGTGTATAATTACCTATAAATACTGAGCCTGCGTTTCTTATATTATTTACAAAAAAATCGTTATTTCGTGTTGCAACAATTAAATGTTCTGGTGCATAATTATTAATTAATTCTAAAGCTAAATCTGCATCTTCAATAACAATAGCTTTAGAATTTGTAAGTGCTTTTTCTGCAATTTCCACTCTTGGCAATTCTAAGAGTTGCTTTTCAATTTCATTTTGTACAGATTCTATTAATTTTATTGAATCTGAAACTAAAATAACTTGACTATCTGCTCCATGTTCGGCTTGACTTAACAAATCTGAAGCAACATAAGCTGCATTTGCAGAATCGTCTGCAACAACCAACAACTCACTTGGTCCAGCAGGCATATCTATAGCGACACTAAACTTGGTTGCAATTTGCTTTGCAACGGTTACAAACTGATTTCCTGGTCCGAAAATTTTATAAACCTGAGGAATTGTTTCTGTACCAAACGTTAAACCTGCAATCGCTTGAATACCTCCAACTTTAATAATTTTAGTAACACCACATAAATTTGCTGTGTATAAAATTTCGTTAGCTACTTTACCTTCTTTATTTGGTGGTGTACATAATACCAATTCTTTACAACCAGCAATATTTGCAGGAGTTGCCAACATTAGTACTGTAGAAAATAATGGTGCAGTTCCGCCTGGAATATATAAACCAACTTTTTCTATTGGTCTTTTTTCTTGCCAACATTGAACACCTTTTACAGTTTCTACTTCAACTTTATCTGTTTTCTGAGCACTATGAAATGCTTCTATATTAGACTTCGCTTGCTTTATCGCTTGTTTTAATGCTTCAGAAACTAAAGCCGATGCCTTTTCTATTTCTTCAGCCGTAACAACATTTGAAGCCAATTCGCAACCATCAAATTTCTTAGTGTATTTAACAATGGCTTCGTCTCCATTTTTAGATACATCTTCAAAAACCTGATTCACAGTTTTCTCAATATCATCAACTGTTTGTGTTGGTCTTTTTAATAATTCTGACCAAGTTGATTTGTTTGGGTTTATTATTGTGTTCATATTTATTTTCCGCGAAAGCGGTAATCTTTTTAAATGACTTCTCGATACAATTTTTCGTACCTCAAAATCACTCGATGTGGTGTTAATTAAAGTACCATTTTTTCAATTGGACAAACCAATATCCCTTGAGCTCCTTTAGCTTTAAGCTCATCGATAACATCCCAAAATAAGTTTTTATCGATAACCGAGTGTACGCTACTCCAACCTTCTTCGGCTAATGGTAATACAGTTGGGCTTTTCATCCCTGGTAATATTGAAATAATTTCTTCTAATTTATCATTTGGCGCATTTAATAAAACGTATTTAGAATTCTGTCCTCTTAAAACCGATTGGATTCTAAATTGAATTTTATCAAGTAACGCTTCATTCTCTTTAGATAATTTTGGTGATTTTGCTAAAACAGCTTCAGATGTTAAAAGCACTTCTACTTCTTTTAATCCGTTTTTAAATAACGTACTTCCACTAGAAACAATATCACAAATACCATCAGCCAAGCCTATATTTGGAGCAATTTCTACAGAACCATTAATAATGTGAAGGTTTGCTTCTATTCCCTTTTTATCTAAAAAGTGCTTTACTGTATTTGGGTACGATGTTGCAATGCGCTTGCCTTCTAAATCTTTTAAACTTGATGCATTAGATTCTTTTGGTACTGCAATAGAAACTTTACATTTTGAAAAACCTAAGCGCTCTACAATTGGTAAATCGTTTCCTTTTTCTATTAAAACGTTCTCGCCAATAATAGCAATATCCACAACGCCATCTCTTAAGTACTGAGGTATATCGCCATTTCGTAGATAAAACACTTCTAAAGGAAAATTTCTAGCCGATGCTTTTAATTGGTCTTTTCCATTCTCGATAGAAATACCAATGTCTTTAAGAAGCTTCATCGAGTCTTCGTTTAATCTTCCTGATTTCTGTACTGCAATTCTAAGTTTACTCATCTTTGTGCCCGCGAAAGTGGGTATCTTTTTAATTCAACTTTAATTTTACTTCTCTTTTTTAAGATTCCCATTTTCATGGGAACTATTTTTAATCGCTTGCAAAGTGATTAAAAATAAAAAATCCGTTTGATTAGCTCAAACGGATTTAAAAATATGTTGATTTTATTCAATACATCTTCATCTCGCTTGATTGCAAGTATGAAAATGATGATGTAATTGAATAATGTTCATTTCTTTTATATTATTTACAAATATTGTAAAAATTAGTTTTTAAATCCTAATTAAAATAAATTAAAATTTAATTTTTATGAAATCCTTAAGATTTCAACCCTAATTTATTGATTTCCTAAAATAATAGGCATTCCACTTTCTCCAGATCCAATGATAATAACTTTACTATTAGGTGATTCAGACAATTTAACAGTAGCCTCAATACCTTTATCTTGTAAAATTTTATCTGTTAAAGAGGCGCTTAAAATACGGTTAGACTCTGCTTTACCTTTAGCGTCGATAATAACTTTTTGGGCTTCTTTTGCTGCTGTTACTAATCTAAATTCGTATTCTAAAGACTCCTGCTCTTGTTTTAATTTACGTTCAATCGCTTCCTTAATTGTTGGTGGCAATTTAACATCTTCTACTAAAACACGCTTTACATTTAAGAATTGCCCTTCTAATAATTTAGTGACTTCGTCTAAAATTTCTTGCTCAATAACATCACGTTTACTAGAATATAACTGCTCTGGTGTATAACGACCAACAACACTTCTTGCAGCTGCGTTTATAGCAGGATCTAATAATTCGCGCTCATAATCTTCACCTTTGGTTTTTATTAGCTTACCTAAATTTTCGTATTCTGGCTCGTACCATATAGTTCCGTTTACTTTTACCTCTAATCCATTTACAGATAATACGTTCATCTCGTCTGAAATTGATTGTTGACGCACTTTACGTACAATCATATCATTCCAAGGTGCTACAATATGAAAACCTTCTCCATAAGTTTTTTCTGTGTTAATACCATTTCCTAATCTTTCGAAAATAACACCTCCTTCTCCAGGACCAATTGTAACTGCTGATTTTACTACTAAAAATAGTATTAATACAATTCCTATTATTACAGGTACTCCTAATTTTGGTAATTTCTCCATTTCTTATTTTTAAATTATATTAATCCGTTATATTTTCTCAGAAACCATTCTATTGCAAGCGTTAATGCTATTAGCGCAAGAAGGTATTTCCAATCGATTAAAGGTACGATATTTTTAATGCTTTTTTGCATAGGTTTATAACGATTGTCATTAATTAAATCTTTTATCAACGTATTGTAATCACTAATAAAATAGGCACCTCCTTTACTTTGATTTGCAATGGTTTTTAATTTTGAAACATTAGCATTTATAAACTGCTGCTCAACATTATATTCTAATATTTTAAAATTACCAGATTTCGAAATATTTTCACGAGTTGCCTTTACTGTAAAAGTGTAATCTGAAGCTGGTAACGTACTTAAATCGACTTGATAGTTGTTGTTTTTTAAAATGAAAGGAATTGTTTTAGACGTTTTATTAACCTTGTCTGTTATGATAACATTTAAGCTTTCATTAGCATCAAACTCATAGTTTTTGTTAAAAAACTGAGCAGACATTACTATATTGCTACTTCCTTGGTAAAAGGATTCGTAATCCAGATTTAATCTGTTTTTGCGTTTATTAGACGCTAGATACTGTATTAGTTTTCCTGTAAAATTATCGAAAGCATTAAAACCTTCTGTATTAATAAAACTTTGTGCTCTCCATTTCCATAAGCTTTCACCAAATAAGACAGCTTCTCGCCTTTCGTTAATTTCGAAAGTTGCCAAAAGTGGTTCTTCAGTATTTATAGATCCTATTTTTTTATAAAGGATACTTTCAAAAGGAACAGAAAAAGTAGGTTCTCCAAAATTAGCTAGTAAAGGTGGGAATGATTCGAAATCTAAATCGTCCACAATAAACGAACTGTAATTTACATTCAATGCTGGTTGATAATCTTCAGTTTGAGAAGTTATATCGTGTTGGTAATTTTCACTAACTTTATTCAAGAATTTGAAGTCTGTCTTTGAACCAGCAATTACAAATTTGTTTTTATTTTGAAGCTTTAAAGCTTCAAACAAAGAGCTAAAGCTATTGTTTGGTTGATACACAATAACCAATTGAAAATCATTTAATTGATTAATAGCCTCTTGTGGTTTTAAAAATACCACTTCACGTTGCTCGTTAGTCTCAATACTCTTTTTTAGCATTCCTAAATCTGGATGCAAAACTGAGCTTACAATAGCTACTTTTGTTTTTTCATCTACTACTTCTACTGCAAAATTATTACTATTATTTGCTTTATTTTTTTCTGTAGCAATAGGAATTATAGATGCTCTATAACTTTTTACACCAACACTATTTGCTGGTAAAGTAAAGTTTAAGATTTTAGAATTATCGTTTTCAGAAAAACTTAAATTCTTAGAATACAAAGTACTCTTTCCTGAAGTTACTACAAATTTAGTATTTACGTTTTGATCTCCATTGTAAACCAAAATCGCTTCTACAGGAAACTTGTTCTTTAAAAACGCGTATTTATTGACGTTAAGTTGTTTTAGTTTTAAATCTGAATAACGCGTGGTATCACCAATAACTATTGGATAAATAGGCTGATTATATTTTTTAGCTGAATACTCGTAATCGTTTCCGTAGGTTTGATTTCCATCAGAAATAATAATGGATGGAGACACTGTTCTTTTATAAACCTGACTTAACTCCCTAAAAGCCTTATCAATATTGGTTTGATTCTCTGTAAATGATAATGAATCTGAAGCATTAAGCGTATTTCCAAAGGAAAATACATCAATATTAAATTTATTCTTTAGCTTTTTATCTTCTTTAATACGTTGTACTATACTAGCAACATTCTCTTCTTGGTTAAAGTATTTTATAGAATTAGAATTGTCTACAGCCACTACCAAGTTAGGTTTTTCGTTATAAACGTTTACTTGTTCTAACTTAGGATTGATAAGTAATAGTAGCACACCAAAAATGCTTAAAAAACGAAAAAAAGCAAAAAGCGCATTCTTTTTAGATGCTTCTTTTACTTTGTGTTTATATTGAAAAAGCGCTAATAAAAGCGCTACGATTCCAGCTAATATAATCAATAAGAGTGTTTGTGTAGACAAGTTATTTTTTTAATGCTTTTTTAATTTTACTATTTATATTTTCAATATGTCTTGATTTCAAATTATACGAAGACATAACGCCTGCTATATAATTACGATATACTATTTCTCCAGTTTTAGAATTGACAATATGCACAAATTTTTGAGCATTCACTCTCACATAACGCAGATAATAAAATTCTTCACCTGATAATATCCTTCTATCTATTTCATTTTTATCTTGAAATTCAAACTTGTACTTGTAATTCTCAATTACTTTTTCAAAGCCTTCTTTATCCTTCGAAGCTTTTCTTTTCCATGGATTATATTTTATAAAATGATAATTTGGAATATATAAAGTATGCTTTGCTAGTTTTTTTAATTCTGGCAGAAAATCATTCTCATACATCCAGTACTCTTGACCTGATTTTAATTGATTATTTACTTTTTGAAAATAATTTTTAAGGAAACCCGTTTTATAATTATAAAAAACATCTTTATTATAGATAGAGTCCATTATTACTGATGATTTCTCTCTTAAAGCAGTTGGCACAAATGTATCTTTAGGAAATAGGTCTACTCTAGCTAATTTAATTTTATTAGACTCAAATGCTTTTTCATATTTCTTTTTATACCTCGAACTACTTTTATCTAATTTACTTAAATCATTTTCTAAACCTTCTCCATCGAGCATAAAAAAGTTAATGTAGATATACAAGTATTCTAATTTACCACCAGATTCCATTTCTTTTGTTATGTGGTAACCTTCTAAATTTGCAAAAGAATAATCGCCAACAGTATAATCTAAGAGATTAAAATCTTTACGATACATTAATTTATAAGGCGTAATATCCCAAGAACTATCTAATATTTCTTTGTAAGTATTAGCGTCAATGATATCTGATAATACAAATATAGTTTCAGTTTTTTTAAACTTATCTAAACGTCCTTTAGGAAATTTTTTTTGTTTCCCAACGTGCCTTGCTCCAATGCTAACTTGTGCGTTTACAGCTGATAACACAAACAGGCATAGTAAAAAAAATAATTGTTTTTTCATAAATCACATGGCCTTAAGCCGTTTATTATGTTAACATTCCTCCATCAACATTCAAGGTCTGTCCTGTAACATAAGCAGACATATCACTAGCTAAGAATACACAAACATTTGCAATATCCTCTGGAGTTCCACCACGCTTTAATGGAATTGCATTACGCCATGATTTTACAGTTTCCTCGTCTAACTTTGCAGTCATTTCAGTTTCAATAAAACCTGGAGCGATTACGTTACTTCTAATGTTTCTAGATCCTAACTCTAAAGCTACAGACTTAGAAAAACCAATAATACCAGCTTTAGAAGCTGCATAGTTTGTTTGTCCAGCGTTTCCTTTAACACCAACAACAGAACTCATATTAATTATAGAACCTTTACGTTGCTTAAGCATTGTACGCTGTACAGCTTTTGTCATATTGAAAACAGATTTAAGATTTACCTCGATTACTTTATCGAAATCTGCCTCACCCATTCTCATTAACAAATTATCTTTTGTAATTCCTGCGTTATTAACTAATATATCGATACTTCCAAATTCTGCTAAAACATCTTCAGCTAATTGTTGAGATTCATCAAAGTTTGCTGCGTTACTTTTATATCCTTTTGCCTTAACTCCTAAAGCATTTAATTCTTTTTCTAACGCGTTAGCTGCTTCTACTGAAGAACTGTAAGTAAATGCTACATTAGCTCCTTGCTGTGCGAATACTTCTGCTATACCTTTTCCAATACCACGACTAGCTCCTGTAATTATTGCTGTTTTACCTTCTAAAAGTTTCATGTGTTTTTAATTTATTGTTTTTATAATTCACATACTGTTCGCTATTTATCATCTCGTTAAGCGATAGACTTTTTAGCATGCTCGTTTCATATAAAAAATTGGTTTAATTCTATTTCCGATGGTTTACGGAGTATTAATTTTTGTATTTCAAATATAGTAATTACTATCTTCTTCATAATAAAAAACCTCACAATTAATTAATAATTGTGAGGTTATACTATATAAATATTAAAATTTTATCCTAAAACTTCTTTTACTTTTTTACCTATTTCTGCAGGAGAATCTACTACGTGAATTCCACATGTTCTCATAATTGCTTTTTTAGCTTGAGCAGTATCATCACTTCCTCCAACAATTGCTCCAGCATGTCCCATAGTACGACCTGCAGGCGCAGTTTCTCCAGCAATAAAACCAATAACTGGCTTTTTAGATCCACTAGCTTTATACCAATTAGCAGCATCTGCTTCTAATTGACCACCAATTTCACCAATCATTACTACACACTCCGTTTCTGGATCGTTTATTAATAACTCAACAGCTTCTTTAGTTGTTGTTCCAATAATTGGATCTCCACCAATACCAATTGCAGTAGTAATACCTAAACCTTGTTTTACAACCTGGTCAGCAGCTTCGTACGTTAATGTTCCTGATTTAGAAACAATACCAACAGTACCTTTTTTAAAAACAAAACCTGGCATAATACCAACTTTAGCTTCACCTGGAGTAATAACTCCTGGACAGTTTGGTCCAATTAATCTACAGTCTTTTCCTTTGATGTAATCTGATGCTACAATCATATCTGCAACAGGAATACCTTCAGTAATACAAATAATTACTTTAATTCCTGCATCTGCAGCTTCCATAATAGCATCTGCAGCAAAAGCAGGTGGCACAAAAATAATTGTTGTGTCTGCTCCTACTTTTACAACAGCTTCTTCAACTGTATTAAAAACAGGTCTATCTAAGTGTGTTTGACCTCCTTTTCCTGGAGTTACACCACCAACAACATTTGTTCCGTACTCAATCATTTGTCCAGCATGAAATGTTCCTTCACTACCAGTAAATCCTTGAACTATAATTTTTGAATCTTTGTTTACTAAAACGCTCATTTGTATGTTTTTTGTCCCATTGTCTTTTCAGACATTTCCCAAAGGGAAACAAAAATGGAGTTGTTTTTATTTATCTGCTACAAAAGTAAGTTTTTGATAGCTATTTTTTTAATCTATTTTAATTTTTTATTTCTAAAAATGAATTTGAATCTAAAGTTTTTCCATCTGCTTGTTGGCTAATTTCATGGCAACGAAATAATTTACCATCTTTCACTTCCCAAATAGATATATAATGAGCCATAGGTGTCTCATTATCTGGGTCTTCTATAGTTTGACCATATAATGTATGCCTGCTAGTTACAAATCCATTATCTTCTAAGAGGTGACTAATTTGAAATCTTATTGAGCTGTATGATTTACGCGTACCTTCAAAAAAATCAACAATATCATTATATTTTAAAATCATAAAGCCATGACTACTATTCCAATGCATTATACACTCTTTATGAAAGAATTTTGAAACCACATCTGCATCATTTGCAATATCCGATTCATAAAAGGCTTTTACCAATGCTTTAGTTGACATATTATTTGTTTTTTAGTTGATCTATAATATTAGGAATTTGCTTAACATAAGCTAGTTCCTTTAATTTAACTCGAGCCTCTTCAACTGGAGTGCCAAAATAACTTTTTCCACCAGCAACAGACTTTGTAACTCCTGTTTGGCCAAGAATAACAGCTTTTTTACCAATAGTAATTCCACTATTTGTACCTACCTGTCCCCAAATTGTTACCTCGTCTTCAATAATACAACAACCAGCAATCCCTACTTGCGATGCAATAAGGCATTTTTTCCCAATAACAGTATCATGTCCAACCTGTATTTGATTATCCAATTTTGAACCAGCACCAATAGTTGTATCTCCTGTTACTCCTTTATCTATAGTACATAAAGCACCAATATCTACGTTATCTTCTATAACAACGCGGCCTCCAGAAACTAATGGATCGAAACCTTCTGGTCTGTTTTTATAATAGAAAGCACTTGCTCCTAAAATAGTTCCAGAATGTATCGTCACATTATTACCAATAACTGAATCGTCATAAATAGTAACATTTGCATGAATAATACAATTATCTCCAATTGTTACATTGTTACCAATAAAACAATTAGGCTGTATTACTGTATGCTCTCCTATTTTAGCTGAAGCTGATATACTACTTGTAGCGGCTTGAAAAGGTTTAAAATGATGCGTTAATTTATTGAAATCACGAAAAGGATCCTCACTTATTAATAATGCTTTTCCTTCTGGACAATCTACGTCTTTGTTAATTAAAACAATAGTAGCAGCAGATTGTAATGCTTTATCGTAATACTTTGGATGATCTACAAAAACAATATCTCCAGGTTCTACTACGTGAATTTCATTCATTCCTAAAACCTGAAAATTATCTGCTCCAACGTAATCACAATCAATTATTTGAGCAACTTGTTTTAAGGTATATGGATTTGGGAATTTCATTTTTCAATTATCATTTAACAATTTTCATTTAACAACGTTCTTTACAATTGTTAAATGGAAATTGTTTAGTGTATAAATTTATTCTTTTACACGTTCTTTATACGTTCCTTTTGCAGTTTCAACCTTAATTTTATCACCTTCATTTATAAATAAAGGGACGTTTACTTCTGCTCCAGTTTCAACAGTTGCAGGCTTTGTTGCATTAGTTGCCGTATTCCCTTTTACTCCTGGCTCTGTAGCTGTAATCTCTAATATAACTGTTGCAGGTAATTCTACCGACAAAGGCATATTGTCTTCCGTATTAATTTGAATAGTCACGACCTCTCCTTCCTTCATTAATCCAGGATTATCTAAAGCAGATTCTAAAAGCCTTATTTGAGTATAATCTGATTCATTCATAAAATGATAAAATTCGCCATCATTATATAAATACTGAAATTTATGAGTCTCTACACGAACATCTTCTAACTTATGTCCTGCAGAAAATGTATTATCTAATACTTTTCCGTTGGTAACACTTTTCATTTTAGTACGAACAAAAGCAGGACCTTTTCCTGGCTTTACGTGTAAGAACTCAATAATTTTATAAATATCATTATTGTATTTAATACATAATCCGTTTCTTATATCTGAAGTAGTAGCCATTTTATTGTTTGTTATTAAGTTGTTTGTTGTTGAGTTGATTATTACTTACAGTTTTAGCCTGAACTAAAACGACAAGATTTTTCTCTTTTTTTTATTATTTAAGCTCTCTTATACAAAAGAATTAATTTGATTTGAAGTAACCTTTCATAATTCCACGATGAGAATTCTTAATAAATTGAAGAATTTCGTCACGCTCTGTCGTTGCTTCCATTTCTGCTTCTAAAATACTTGCAGCTTGGGTATTGTTATAATTTTTTTGATATAATATTCTATAAATATCTTGGATCTCTCTAATTTTCTCTGTTGCATAACCTCTACGCCTTAATCCTACAGAATTAATACCAACGTAAGATAAAGGTTCTCTACCTGCTTTTACAAAAGGTGGCACATCTTTTCTTACTAAAGATCCACCAGTTACAAATGCATGGTTTCCTACAGAACAAAACTGGTGTACTGCAGTCATTCCTGCCAATATAACATAATCTCCAATAGTAACATGTCCTGCGAGCGTACTGTTGTTAGAAAAAATACAATTATTACCAACAATACAATCATGTGCAATATGGCAATACGCCATTATTAAACAGTCATCTCCGATAATCGTTTTCATTCTATCAGTTGTACCTCTATTTATAGTAACACATTCTCTTATAGTTACATTATTACCAATAATAGTTAAAGTATCTTCATCATCATACTTTAAATCTTGTGGTACTGCAGAGATTACAGAACCAGGAAATATACTACAGTTTTTACCTATACGAGCACCTTCCATAATGGTAACATTACTTCCAATCCAAGTTCCTTCTCCAATGGTAACGTTGTTGTATATAGTTGTAAAAGGCTCAATAACCACGTTCTTTGCGATTTTTGCTCCTGGATGTACGTATGCTAATGGTTGGTTCATTTTTGTGAAATTATTTTAAGCTGTAAAAAATGTATTTGATATTAAAGGTTTCTTCTTAAAAAATTACAAAGTATTTACTTTGTTCCTTTTTTTATAAAATTACTTAATTTTAGATATTTGTGCCATTAATTCGGCTTCTGCACATAGTTTCCCATTTGCATAGGCGTAGCCTTGCATGTGGCAAATACCTCTTCTAATAGGTGTTATTAGTTCACATTTAAAAATTAATGTATCTCCAGGAACTACTTTTTGTTTAAACTTTACTTTATCCATTTTCATGAAGAATGTTAAGTAATTTTCTGGATCCGGAACAGTACTTAAAACTAAAATACCTCCTGTTTGCGCCATCGCTTCTACAATTAAAACGCCTGGCATTACTGGTGAACCTGGAAAATGACCTTTAAAGAACTCTTCGTTCATGGTCACATTCTTCATACCAATAACCTTACTACTTGTTAGCTCAAAAACCTTATCAATTAGTAAAAAAGGCTGCCTATGTGGCAACATATCCATTATTTGATTAACGTCCATTAGTGGTGTTTGATTTAAATCTACCACAGGAACATTATTACGTCTTTCGTTTTTAATTAATTTAGACATTTTCTTTGCAAACTGCGTATTCACAAAGTGCCCTGGTTTATTAGCAATCACCTTACCACGAATTCGTGTACCAATTAACGCTAAATCTCCAATTACATCTAGCAACTTATGTCTTGCAGCTTCGTTAGGGTGGTGTAAAGTTAAATTATCAAGTATACCATTAGCGTTTACAGCGATAGCATCCTTATTAAAAGCAATTTGCAGTTTTTTCATTGTTTCTGGCGACAATTCTTTGTCTACATAAACAATAGCATTGTTTAAATCTCCTCCTTTAATTAAACCATGTTCTAAAAGCGACTCTAATTCATGTAAAAAACTAAATGTACGAGAATCTGCAATATCTTTTTTGAAATCTGATAAACGATTAAGCGTAGCATTTTGAGTTCCTAAAACTTTAGTCCCAAAATCTACCATAGTAGTTATTTGGTATTCTTTTGCTGGCATTACTAATATTTCACTACCAGATTCTTCATCTACATAAGAAATTACATCTTTTACAACATATTCTTCCCTAAAAGCCTCTAACTCTACAATTCCAGATTTTTCGATGGCTTCTACAAAGAATTTTGAAGAACCATCCATAATTGGAGGTTCAGAGTTATCTAATTCTATAATTGCGTTATCTATATCTAGACCTACAAATGCTGCTAAAACATGCTCACATGTTTGTATGGTTACACCATTTTTTTCTAAACAAGTACCTCGCTGTGTGTTGGTAACATAGTTAGCATCTGCCTCTATAATTGGACTGCCTTCAAGATCTATTCGTTTAAAAGCGAATCCAGAATTTGCTGGAGCAGGTTTAAAAGTTAAAGACACACTTTTTCCTGTATGTAATCCTACACCAGTTAAAGAGACTTCACTGCCAATTGTTTTCTGTTTAATTTCCGAATTAATTATTGCCATTTCCTTTTTTTTCTAATTCGTTTATAGTTTTTACTAGTTTAGGTAAGTTTTTAAAGTAAACATAAGATTTATTCCAGTCTCCATAACCAAAAGCTGGTGAGCCTTGCAAAATCTCGTCATCCTTAATATTCTTTCCTACTCCAGACTGCGCTTGTATTTTTACATTATTTCCAATTACTAAATGTCCAGCAAAACCTACCTGACCTCCAATTTGGCAATTTTCACCAATTTTAGTCGAGCCTGCAATACCTGTTTGTGCAGCAATTACTGTGTTTTTGCCAATTTCAACATTATGCGCAATCTGAATTTGATTGTCTAATTTAACACCTTTTCTAATAATTGTAGAACCTAATGTTGCTCTATCTATTGTGGTAGCAGCTCCAACATCTACAAAATCTTCTAGGATTACATTTCCTATTTGTGGTACTTTATCATATTCTCCTGCTTCATTTGGTGCAAAACCAAAACCGTCTGCTCCAATTATTACTCCTGAATTAATTACACAGTTTTTACCGATAATGCATTCCGAATAAATTTTTGCTCCAGCAAACAGTACTGTATCATTACCAATAGTTACATTGTCTCCAATATAACATCCTGGAAAAATTTTAACATTATCTCCAATAATTACATTATTCCCGATGTAAGAAAATGCTCCAACGTAAATATCACCTCCTACTGTTGCAGAGTCTGATATAAAAGATGGCTGCTCAATTCCAAACTTATTAAGTTTAACTTGATTGTAGTATTCTAATAGTTTTGAAAACGATTTATAAGCATCGTCAACTTTAATTAAGGTTGTTGTAATTTCTTGCTCTGGCTCGAAATCTTTATTTACAATTGCAATTGATGCTTTTGTACTATATATATAAGGAGTGTATTTGGGATTAGCCAAAAATGTTAATGCGCCTTCGACACCTTCTTCTATTTTTGATAATTTAGAAACTTCTACTTGTGGATTACCAACAATGTCACCTTCTAAAATACCAGCTATTTGTTCTGCTGTAAATTTCATCTCTCGCAAAAATAGAAAAAATGTATCATATATTGTGGAAAGTTGTTAAGTTGTTTGATGTATTGTTGTTGGCTTGGCTTAAAAGGTGTTTTTAGCACTTATTAAGATTGTTTAGAATGTTGTAGCAAAAAAAAGACTACAAACTAGTTTTTAGGATAACAGATATAATATTTAGTTACAGGTTTCGCGAGCGCTTTAAGATTTAATTGGTCGCTTGCTTTTACTATATCTTCTATCTTTCCGTTTTTGTGTAAAATATTTATACCTTGTTTTTTACGTGTATAGGCTTGATTCGATATTTTCCCTGTGAATACAAAATAGTCCGCTTCTGCTTCAGAAATTGAATGCTTTTCAATTAATTCATTTTTATGCTGAATTAATAACGATTCTTTAATCTCATTTTTCTTGATTTTAACTTTCAGTAAATCCCTGTTAATTATCATCTGGCAGAGGTTCTTCAACACAAAATCATCATGATATTGCCACTCTTTCATTGCTGAAACAATATCATAATCATCTAATTTAGAAAACGTTTCAAGGCTTTCGGTATTAAAATTATCAAGGGTTATTTCTTTATTTAAAAAATATTGAAGTGGTTTGCTAGCAGGTAATTTCTCGCCTTTTTTTGACAACTCTTTAGCTCGTTTTAGTACTCTAATTAACAGCTGCTCTGCAGTTAAGCTTGTTTTATGTAAATACACTTGCCAATACATTAAACGCCTAGCAACCAAGAACTTTTCTATGCTATAAATTCCTTTATCTTCAACAACTAATTTATCGTCCTTAACATTAAGCATCGTAATTAAACGCTCGCTATTAATGTTACCTTCAGCAACTCCTGTGTAAAAACTATCGCGCTTTAAATAATCTGCTCTATCCATATCTATTTGACTAGAAATAAGCTCGCACATAAACTGACGTGGATATTCTCCTTTAAATATTTGTATTGCCAACGTTAAATCGTTGTTAAATTCCGCATTCAATTTCTCCATAAAAAGCATAGAAATATGCTCGTGAGAAACACCGTTTACAATGCTATGTTCCATAGCGTGAGAGAATGGTCCATGACCAATATCGTGTAATAAAATAGCTATATATAGCGCGTTTTTTTCTTCTTCAGAAATCTTAACACCTTTAAAACGTAACACTTGCACAGCTTTCTGCATTAAATGCATGCAACCTATAGCGTGTTGAAAACGTGTATGATGAGCTCCTGGATAAACAAGATAACTCATTCCCATTTGAGTGATGCGACGAAGCCTCTGGAAATAACGATGTTCGATTAAATCGAAAATTAACGAATTAGGGATTGTAATAAAACCGTAAATTGGGTCGTTTAATATTTTAAGTTTGTTACTTTTCTGCAAGCTGATGATTTTTTTACTGATTTAGATAAACAAATATACATGGATAAAATAAAAATACTTTGGGTTGACGATGAAATCGATTTACTAAAACCACATATTATCTTTTTAGAGCAAAGAAACTACATTGTTACCAAATGTAATAGCGGTACAGAAGCGCTTGAAATTTTAGATGACGAAAAGTTTGATATTGTATTTTTAGACGAAAACATGCCTGGTTTAACAGGTTTAGAGACGCTTAACGAAATAAAAGAGAAACAAGACACACTTCCTGTGGTTATGATTACCAAAAGTGAGGAGGAATATATAATGGAAGACGCGATTGGTAATAAAATTGCAGATTACCTTATAAAACCAGTAAACCCAAATCAGATTTTACTTAGTTTAAAGAAAAATTTGGATCATTCGCGATTAATTTCAGAAAAAACAACCTCTAATTACCAACAAGAGTTTAGAAAAATTGCTATGGATATGGCAATGGTAAACACTTATGAAGAATGGGTTGCACTTTACCAAAAACTTATTTACTGGGAAATGCAATTGGAAGATATTGAAGATACTGGCATGTTCGAGATCTTAGAGTCGCAAAAAAATGAAGCTAACGTGTTATTTGGAAAATTTATTGACAAAAATTACCCAACTTGGTTTGAGCCTAATGTAGATGCACCTACTCTATCTTATAATTTATTTAAAGATAAAATAGTTCCAGAATTAAGCAAAGAACAGCCTACACTTTTAGTAGTTGTAGATAATTTACGTTACGACCAATGGAAAGCTTTCGAACCTTTTGTAACTAATCATTACAAAAAGAAAAGCGAAAGTGCATTTTTTAGCATCTTACCTACAGCTACCCAATATGCTAGAAATGCAATTTTTTCTGGACTCATGCCTAGTGATATGGAAAAATTACATCCTGAATTTTGGAAAAATGATATAGATGAAGGTGGTAAAAACATGCATGAAAACGATTTTCTTGAAGCACAAATGAAACGTTTAGGCTTGTCTAATTATAAGCATGAGTATTACAAGATAACTAATTTAAAGAATGGCAAAAAATTAGCAGACAACTTTAAGGGCACTAAAGACAACGATTTAACTGTTGTAGTTTACAACTTTGTAGACATGCTCTCGCACTCTAAAACAGAAATGGATGTTGTTAAAGAATTAGCCTCTAACGATAAAGCGTATCGTTCTTTAACACAAAGTTGGTTTAAAAACTCTCCGCTTTTAGAAATGATTCAACAAGCACAACAAATGGGCTTTAAATTAATTATTACTACAGATCATGGTACTATTAATGTAAAAAACCCTTCTAAAGTAGTTGGAGATCGTGATACTAGTTTAAACTTACGTTATAAAACAGGACGCAGTTTAAGTTATGAAAATAAAGATGTATTGGCTGCTAAAGACCCAAAATCGATACACTTACCTTCTATGTCGATGAATAGCTCTTTTATATTTGCTAAAAGTGATTTGTTTTTTGCATACCCTAATAATTACAATCATTATGTGAGTTATTATAGAAATACATACCAACATGGAGGTGTTTCTTTAGAAGAAATGATTATTCCTTTTGTAGTATTAGATCCAAAGTAATAACAAATACTTATATAAATAAGGAGTAACTGTGGTAATCTATCTAATTTCAATTTAGATAGATTACCACATTCTTTTTCTATATCACTTCTAACGGTAAAGAACTTGTTGTTGTTTTTAATTTCTATTTTTTTTTTATAACGCTTTAATTTTAGTTTTTTGAGATTTAGCTTTAATTTTGCAACATGCTAGAAATAGAATACACCTTAAAAGATATAGACAATGTTGCTAAACAAGTTTTAAAACATGCAACCACAAAGTATTTTCTTTTTAAAGCCGAAATGGGAGCTGGCAAAACCACTCTAATAAAAGCCTTAGTTAAAATTTTAGGTTGTAATGACACTGTTAGTAGTCCAACTTTTTCTTTAGTAAACGAATACCAGTCTAAAAATGAAACTATATATCATTTCGATCTCTATCGTGTAGAAGATGAAAGTGAACTTTACGATTTTGGTATTGAAGAGTATTTAAATTCCGGTGCTTATCTGTTTATAGAATGGCCAGAACTAGCTAAAGATTTAATTGAAACGTATAATTGTATTACAATTAGCGTGAAAAATGACACGTCTAGGATACTAAAAATGACTTAAAATTAAAATTATAACGTTTTTTTATCTCACTAAAAAGTGTATTTTTGACTCGATTACGGTTTTTACAGTAACCAAAAAAGCTTAAAACGTTGTTTTTAACAAAATTTTAACATTTGCCGCGAAATACAAGTAGAGATTTATTTAGATTTGAGTAATTAATTAATCTAAATCCCTATAAATTATGCAAAGTAAAAAGTATTTAATAGCATTAGCTATTTTCGGAGGTGTATTGTTCACCGCAAACGCGACAAACATTATTGACTTAAATGACCAAACAGAAACAGGAATTGAAAGGTGTAAAATCAAAAGACCTTCTCAAGAATAATAAGAATTTTTTATTAGGAAGTATTGTAGCTACTATACTCGCAGTATCTCCATATATATTTTATTCATATGAGGTTATCCCAGATACTAAAATTTGGGATAACTTTTTATTTACGTATAATAGTAATTACTATGAAAGCGCCTTAACTGCGTGGTGGACAATAATGGGAAAAGCTTTTCCTTTATTTTTACTTTTTATTTGGTTTTTTACTTGTCGTCATTGGTGGCATCATGTTTTATTGATTCCTATCACCATGTATATGTTTCAATTAGGAAATGTTCTTAATGATGATTTAACATATGTAGATAATTATCAATTCAAATACTTAATTCCTGTGATGGCAATAATTATCCCTTCGATATATTTAGTTAGAGCTAGAATTTTTAATAAGTTAAATACAGTTGATAAAACCACACAAGAACTTGAAGACGAATTAACATTTAAACCAAATACACTTTGGGGAAAAATAAAACAGTTTTTTTAGTCATATTTCATTAATACCACATAAAACACTTGTTAATTTACTATTTATTCGTAATTTAAATCTTTGAAAATAACGAATAGCAACACATGGCAAAACCCATTACTCCATTTTCTAAGGCGCAACTCTTACCACAAGAGGAAACTTTAGAAATTTCAAAGCAAAAAAGCTCACTATTTATTGGCATACCAAAGGAAACCGCTTTTCAAGAAAAGCGTGTTTGTCTAACACCAGATGCTGTTTCAGCTATTGTAAATAACGGCCATCGCGTGCTTGTAGAATCTGGCGCAGGAAAAGGTTCAAAATTTAGCGATAAAGATTACAGCGAAAATGGAGCAGAGATAACCAGTGATGTTGCAAAGGTATATGCTTGCCCAATGTTATTAAAAGTAGAACCTCCCACTCTGGAGGAATTGAAATTAATAAAACCAAAAACCATATTAATTTCTGCTTTACAGATAAAAACACAATCTAAAAAGTATTTCGAAACTTTAGCCAACAAACGTATTACTGCATTAGCTTTCGAGTTTATTCGAGATGAAGATGGTGCTTACCCAGCTGTTCGTGCATTAAGTGAGATTGCTGGAACCGCTTCAGTTTTAATTGCGTCAGAATTATTAAGCAATACAACCAATGGAAACGGATTAATGTTTGGAAACATTAGTGGTGTTCCGCCAATAGAAGTTGTTATTCTTGGTGCTGGGACCGTTGGAGAATTTGCTGCCAGAAGTGCTATTGGCTTAGGTGCAAATGTGAAGATTTTCGATAATTCTATAACCAAACTACGTTGCGTACAAACTAACTTAGGCAGAACACTTTACACGTCTACCATTCAACCTAAATATCTAAAAAAAGCATTAAAACGCTGTGATGTAGTTATTGGAGCCGTTCGAGGTAAAGATCGTTCACCTATAATTGTTACGGAAGATATGGTTGAGCAAATGAAAAAAGGAGCTGTTATTATCGATGTAAGTATAGATATGGGTGGCTGTTTTGAAACTAGCGACGTTACAACGCACAAGCACCCAGTATTCGAAAAACATGGTGTAATACATTATTGTGTTCCTAATATTCCTGCTCGTTATTCGCGAACAGCGTCTGCTTCTATAAGTAATATTTTTACACCTTATCTACTTAAAATTGGAGAGGATGGCGGCTTAGAACATTCACTAAGAATGGATCATGGGCTTAAAAACGGACTCTACTTCTATCATGGTATTTTAACCAATCGTGCTGTTGGCGAATGGTTTGACATGAGTTATAATGACATAAATCTCCTTATTTTTTAAATTCCATTTTATTAGGTTTTTCTCTATTTTAAACCAGTTTTATTCACGAATTTTGTTGAAATTAATGTTATCCTGAAACAGCTTCAGAATAACACAAAGAAATTTTTAGATGAGTTTACTTAAAAGATTTGGTTATTATTTTGGAGGTTTTGCTATAGGTCTAGTGCTTTTAGCCTTTTTTTTAAACGGAAAGAAAGCATCTTGTGATTATGGTCCAGATGCAAGAGTTTTAAAAAACATTAGAAACAAACCATTAGTTTATTCTGAAAAAGCTACAGTATTTATGTCTTCGAAAAAGATAGACACTACTAAAATTAACTATATCTTATTTAAAGGCGATATTAACTTCTCTAAAAGCGATACAAGAAAAAAACCATGTGGTATTTATTTTGTTGAAGGCAACATCGATGGTTTAGATACAGGTGTTTTAGTAGAAAATTGCGAAAAAACCGCAACTATATATTCTGTTGAATTTTTAGATTAATTTTTTCTACGCTTACGCTCTTTTTTTAGCAAACCTAGTTCTCTACTTGTTTGTCCAGCAACAGATGTATTCTCTTCAGCTCGACGAATTAAGTAAGGCATCACATCTTTTACAGGTCCAAAAGGCAAGTATTTTGCTACATTATAGCCGCTTTTAGCAAGATTGAAACTAATATGATCACTCATGCCATATAATTGGCCAAACCACACACGGTTGTCTTCTTTTGCAATACTTAAGGTTTCCATTAACTCTAAAGCCATATAAGTACTTTCTTCATTATGAGTACCAATAAATATAGAAATATCTTCAAGATTATCTAAAATATAGCGTTGGCAATTATTAAAATTATCATCTGTAGTTTTCTTGTCTGCACAAATTGGAGAATCGTATCCATTTTCTTTAGCTCTTTCGCGCTCTTTTTCCATATAAGCACCACGAACAATCTTAAAACCAAGTTTATACCCTTTTTCTTTAGCTCGCTTATGAGAGTCTTTTAAATAAGCGAACCTATCCCAACGATAGGTTTGTATTGTATTGTAAACAATAGGCACATCTTTATTATAAAGCTCCATCATTTCCTCGATTAAATCATCTGCAGCATCTTGCATCCAACTTTCTTCGCCATCAATTAACACTTCAACATCTTTAGATTTTGCTAAACCACAAAGCGTCTTGAAACGTCCAACAATTCTATTCCACTCTTCATTTTCTTCGGTAGTAAACTCTTTTCCTTCTCCTTTTTTCTGAAATAAAGCAAAACGACCTAAACCAGTTGGCTTAAAAACAACAATTGGCATCGCTTCTTTTTTATCTGAAAACTCAATAATTTTTGCTAAACGCGCAGTTGCATCATCAAATTGATTTTCTGATGCTTTACCTTCAACCGAATAATCTAAAACAGAACATACACCTACAGTAAACATTTTATCTATAGCTGGTAAGCAATCTTCCTCACTTACACCTCCACAAAAATGATCGAAAACAGTGGCTCTAATTAAACCTTCTACTGGCAACTTAGCGTTTAAAGCAAATCTTGTTGCTGCTGTACCAATACGAACCAATGGTTCGTTAGCAATCATTTTAAATAAAAAATAAGCGCGTTCTAATTGCGAATCACTTTTTAAAGAGAAAGCAACTTCTGTATTATCGAAGATATTTTTTGATATCATTTTTAAGAAAAATTATTTACACAAATATAAATTAACTAAGTCATATTTCTTTAAAAACTTCTTATTTTTACATCATATTAAAACACTTTTAATGACAACGATTACAACTCAAGATTATACTATTCATTTTAATAGCGAAGGCTACAAGGCACTAAATCAACATTTAAAAGCTTCAAATTATTCTAAAGTTTTTATTTTATGCGATACTAATACTAATATAGATTGCGTGCCCTTTTTTCTAGCAAATATTGATACAGATATTGCTTACGACATTTTAGAAATTGATCCAGGAGAGGAGTCTAAAAACCTTGACATTTGTTTAG
The DNA here is from genome assembly GCF_002831665.1 of Lacinutrix sp. Bg11-31. Lineage (NCBI taxonomy): Bacteria > Pseudomonadati > Bacteroidota > Flavobacteriia > Flavobacteriales > Flavobacteriaceae > Lacinutrix > Lacinutrix sp. Bg11-31. The sequence continues at coordinate 861,546 of NZ_CP025118.1, read as the reverse complement.
GACTTTGGGAAGCCTTGTCTGAATATGGTGCAGATAGAAAAAGTCTTATTATTAATATTGGTGGCGGAGTTGTTACAGATTTGGGTGGTTTTGTAGCCTCAACTTTTAAACGAGGTATCGATTTTATAAACATCCCGACATCATTATTAGCAATGGTTGACGCCTCTATTGGCGGTAAAACAGGAATAGACTTAGGTACCTTAAAAAACCAAATTGGTGTTATTAATACTCCGGAACTAATTATTATTGACACTTCGTATTTAGAGACACTACCACAATTAGAAATGCGATCTGGCTTGGCCGAAATGTTAAAACACGGCTTAATTTACGATGAAAAATATTGGAACAAACTTAAGGATTTATCTCAATCTACAATAGATGATTTAGACAACTTAATATACGAGTCAATTATAATAAAGAAAACAATAGTTGAACAAGATCCAACAGAGCAAGGCTTGCGTAAGACTTTAAATTATGGTCACACCTTAGGTCACGCTATAGAGTCTTATTACATGGACAATGACGGTAAAGAACGCTTGTTACATGGCGAAGCTGTTGCTATTGGGATTATATTAGCTAATTATCTTTCGGTTAAATACTGTGGTTTTTCCGAAGAAAAAAGTAACTCCATTAAGAGCGTCATTAAAGCTGTTTATGGTCATGTTGAAATTAACGAGGCAGACTATTCACCTATTATCGAGCTATTAAAATACGATAAAAAAAACGAACATGGCAATATTAACTTTGTCTTATTAGAAGCTATAGGTAAACCAAAAACAGATTGCACAGTAGAAAATGAAGCCATACTAGAAGCTTTTAAATTTTACAAATCATAATATGATTTGTGAATAAAAATTTGTAATTTTATAACTAACAACCACGTTCTAAACTAAATGAAGCCTCTAACTTAAACCTTTATTGTTATGCGTAGAGTTATTGTAGATTACAAAAAGTTAACACCAGAAGTACTAACATTACTTACTCAAAAGTATCCTGATGGCTATGGAGACGATGATATTCTTATTTTCGACAACCATAGAAATGAAACCATTGAAGCTGTAGAAGTAAAAACAGAAGACATTATTTACCTAGTAAAAATAAGCAGTAAGCTACATTACACTATGGCAAATTTTGGAGACACAGACGATTTAGTCTTAAACGACGAAGGACACATTTTAATTAAAGAATCCTTTAGTAACGAGGAAGAAGAATAGCAGAAATTTACAAATAACGCTCTCTTATTATATCGCAATGGTGCTTTTCGTGCCCAGCAATTAAAAACCCTAATGCACGAACAGAAACCTCTCCTCCTCCTGCAATACCAGTTCTTTTTAATATTTCACTATCACTACCAAACGTTTTATAAAGCGCTATTGAAGCTTGCCTTACCAAGGTATATTCTTCTAATAAATCTTCTATAGCTCTATTATTCGCAGCACTTTCTAAAGCATAGTCGTTTTCATCAAAACCAGCAACAGGAGTTTTGTCTTTTCTCGCAAAACGCAATGCTCTGTAAGCAAAAATACGTTCAGAGTCTATTAAGTGGCTTACTACCTCTTTAATAGTCCATTTATTAGCCTCATAACGGTACTCTAACTTCTCTACAGGAATAGACTTTAAGAAACTAGTCGTTTTTTTTAACCCAGCTTCCAAACCTTCCAAAAGTATTAAATCGCTAATTTTATTGATATACGGTTGAAAATATGGTAAATACTCACTTTTATTTAAATCTGCTGCTTTCATTTTTTTAAAATTTTATTCATAAAAAAAGTCCTCCAGCAAGATAGCCAAAGGACTTTAATATATAATAGTTTTGTTTCTATAAAGAATTAAAAATATCGTGCATTAAACGTTTTTTATCGTTTATACTCTCTTCTAGAGAAATCATTGTTTCTGTTCTATAAACACCTTCGATTGCATCAAGCGTAAAAATCACATCTTTAGCGTGCTCAGTATTTCTTGCTCTAATTTTACAAAAAACATTAAACTTCCCTGTAGTAACGTGAGCTACAGTAACAAAAGGAATTTCGTTAATACGCTCTAAAACAAATGTTGTTTCCGATGTGTTTTTAAGAAAAACACCAACGTAGGCTATAAATGAATATCCTAGTTTTTTATAATCTAATGTAAGTGAAGAACCTTTAATAATTCCAGCGTCCTCCATTTTCTTTACTCTAACATGAACAGTTCCTGCAGATATTAATAGTTTTTTTGCGATATCTGTAAAAGGAACTCTTGTATTATCGATCAACATATCAAGAATTTGGTGATCTATTTCGTCTAATTTAAATTTTGCCATTTCGTCTGTTTTCTTAAATAAAAATCAAAAATAATACATTTTTACTGAATTATCTTCATCAAAAATACAGATTAATCAAATTTTAATGAAAATTTTACATTATTTATAATCACGAAATCGTTTTCGCTACCTATTGTTAGAGGATTACTTTTAACGTCTAACACCACATTATCACTAGCATTCAAATGGTTATGTGCAAAAAAAGGACTAAGATTACCTGTTTTTTCTATTTTTGGAATGAAATGTAATTTTTCACCTATTAATCTTTCTTGATACTGAATAGCGATGTCTAATCGTTTATTATCATGAATTGCATCTTTTATTATTACATCAAAAAACAGCTTTTTGTTTTGCGGAATTGATATATAATCTTGATAGTCCTCTAAATCAATAACTTCTTCTGTAATCGTTTTTAAAGCAACTATATAAGACTGAAAAACATAGCGCCTTACCTCTTCTCTATCATAATCGTTAGCACAATGGCCAGCTTCAAACAAAACAGTAGGCACATTTAAGCTCTGGAAAGCGTCTCCAACGCAGTTAACATTAAAGGCATCATCGTATGTTCCAACTTGGTTTGGAATCTCCTTTTGCAGCATTGCATTCATTTTAACTATAATAGACATAGCCACCTTTCTATTATCAGTAATTGTACAGTCTTTATCTTGAGCAGGTGATAAAAAAGACAAGCTTGCCGAATTATTAGTTTTCCCTACACTAAATATAGTTCGCTGACCATGTAAATTGAAGCAATAATGCGGTTTAAAGCTATTAAAGACACTTTTTAACACCTTACTTTCTGGTTGTGTTAGAGTTTGTGCATCTCTATTTAAATCGACTGCATTAGCATTTAATCGCGTGTATGCTTTTGCTCCATCTGGATTTAAAATAGGAATTACTACTATCGTACAAGCTTTTAAAATAGATTTAGCAAGACTGTTTTCCAGAAAAAAGTTAAGTAAATCGAAAATAGCCTTAGTGGTCGTCGATTCGTTTCCATGCATTTGAGACCACATTAATATCTTTTTTTTACCAGTCCCTATAGTTATAGAATAAATATTTTCTTCTAAAACCGACTGTCCAATAACGGTAATTTTAAAACTATTAGCATGCTTCTCTAAAAGAGGAGTTATATGTTTTGTGTGAATATATCGCCCAAAAAGAGCCTTCTCTTTATGTGTATTAAATATAGTCTTTAACGCTTTCTCTTGCATATAGGTTTTGTTTATGTTACAAATGTAAACAATATCTGTTTTACATTTGTAACCAATGATTGTTACAAATGTAATTTACAAGTGTAACCAATAGTTTAAAAAATCACATGCAGTTGGTATCCATTTTAACAAAATCATACTTCTGTTTTTGTTTTAAATAATAAATATTTCAATTTCAGAGATTTAAATTGTTAATGTTAAAGTAATTATTTAAAAAATACACTCGTATTAATATGCCTAAAATTATAATTACACTGTTAAATACACAAATGTAAACACTCTGTTTCTTTTATATTGTTTACATTTGTACAACAATGATAAACAACGAAGAATTTACTAAAAGACTTAAAAAAGTTATAGATTACTATGGTGAAAGCGCGTCTTCTTTTGCCGAAAAAATTAGTGTGCAACGCTCAAGTATTTCGCATATACTTTCTGGTAGAAATAAACCAAGTTTGGAATTTGTATTAAAAGTACTCTCCTCTTTTCCGGAAGTAGAATTGTATTGGTTGATGAATGGAAAAGGAAATTTTCCTTCTGATAAAAATGAAGAACAAAAAGTAGAACAAAAACCAAAACCTGAAAATGAAGATTTATTTTCAGAATCTCAAACTAAAAAAAATCCAACTGAAATTTCTGAAGTAAAACAAATTACTTCAAATTCTAAAAAAGAAATTGATCGCATTATTATTTTCTACAAAGATGGTAGTTTCTCAAATTTTGAGAATTAAGAATTATTTTTTTATAACACATAATTTTCTTAAAAACCAAATTCCACTTTTCTAATAGAAACCTTTTTTTTCTTCACTCTAATTTTATTTTCAAAATCATACAGATTAAAAACAACAAACTCAATTATAGTAAAAATCTATCGTTTTACGATTTTATATAAATATTTTTTGTTTTTTTAGAATTTCACGAATTACAAACAAAGCTTCGGAAAAATTTAAATACGCGATTCTAAGAGAATCAAAAAAAAGCCCTTTTTTAATCTATTCATTTTGTAATTTTGTTAAAAGCAAATTATTAAAATGAAACACTTACTCTTCCTATTTATTCTTATTGTTAGTTGCCAACAACCAGAACGAAATTGTACTGATTATAAAACAGGTTCTTTTGAATTTAATTACAATGATAATGGCGTCGAAAAAACGGGACACATATTAAGGACAGAAAAGCTCCAAATAGAAACTTACGATAATAAAATAGATTCATCCGAAGTAAGATGGATTAACGATTGCGAAGTGGTATTTAAAACCATCAACCCAAAACGTATGGCTGATAAAAATGATATTCATTTAAAAATTCTAAGCACTACAGATTCTGGTTATACTTTTGAATATTCTTATGTTGGAAAATCTGAAAAGCAAAAAGGCACTGTTACAAAAACTAAATTAATTAAAGACTAAATATATGCTTGACTTTCTTCTAACTTCAGATGCTATTTTTGCTTTATTAACTTTAACCTTTCTTGAAATTATTCTTGGTATAGATAATATTGTATTTATTTCTATTGCTGCAAATAAACTACCAGAAGAGCAACGTGGAAAAGTAACAAACATAGGATTACTGTTTGCGATGGTACAACGTATAATTTTACTATTTTTTGTATCGTTTTTAGTTGGCTTATCTAAACCTTTTAAAATAATTGAAACGAACTGGTTTCACCTTGAAATTAGCTGGCAAGCATTGATACTGTTTTGTGGTGGTTTATTTTTAATTTATAAATCTACTTCAGAAATAAGAGAAAAAGTAGAAACACCAAAACATGATGAAAACGAAGTAAAAGGAAAAGTGATAAAGTCTTTTCAGCAAGCTATTGTACAAATACTAATTATTGATTTTATTTTTTCTATTGATTCTATTTTAACTGCTGTTGGAATGACTAACGGGTTATCCGACAACCAAGACCATAACTTAATTTTAATGATAATTGCTGTGGTTATCTCCATTGCAATAATGATTGGCTTTGCAAACAAGATTAGACGCTTTATAGACGAAAACCCAAGTATTCAAATATTAGGCTTATCGTTTTTAATATTAATTGGCTTTATGCTTCTTACAGAAGCTGCCCACTTATCTCATACAGAATTTTTTGGAAACACTGTTGGAGCAATACCTAAAGGCTATTTATATTTTGCAATTGCCTTTTCTTTATTGGTAGAGTTTTTGAATCAGAAAGTTAGTAAAACGAAAGAAGACAATTAAAACTATTTTAATTGTCTTCTTTCTTCCTATTTATATAGCGTGCTTAGTAGCTTTAAATAATTTCTTTAACCTCTGTGCTTTCAGCTAATTTAGCATTGCTTGAATAATAAAGCTCTTTGGCTACGTTATTAATAGCTTCAACTTTAACTGCTTTCCATTTATCAAAATCGTTTTCATATTCCGAATTAAAAATTGTTTTAGATAAATCACCAATTAATATGTAGTTAGCATAATTATGAGAATAGTTTCTATCTTTATTAGAAGCACTGTTTAAAAACTCAAACAATTTGCTGTACATCGTTTCTTCTGTTAAATACATAAGCTCAACAAGTTTAGCTCTATATTCTAAGTCCGCAGTACTTAAATTTGGATAATCATTTAGGTCTGTAAAATGTAATGTTTCGTGTTTTAAATAAGAAATATTAAATTCTTCTGTACCTAAAGCATAGGCTGTCTTATTACAATACAATGTTGCCTTTTCCTCTATTGCCCAACCACCAACGTTTGATGAGCCATAAGTTACAAAGTTATCGAAATCTTCTAAATGAAAACTATTAATAAAAACAACAGTAGTGTTTATAGTGTCTTTTGGTAAAACCACAGTGTATTCCTTTTTAGTAATATCATTCCAAATAAGCAATTCATCAATACCATTTCTAGCAAGAAACCTATATTCAAAATCATCTTTTCTTAGCAAACTTGCAATTTCATCTATAATAAAATCAGGATCGCTTAAACTGTCTTTAGGATGTGTCGTTAATTTATTAGTATTGAGATAATTGCCTAATTTTTTATATAGTTTTTCACTACTTCTATCTTTTAAGTTTTCTTTTAAAAACTCGTCTGCATAATAATTACGATAAATTTTTGAAAGACCGTTAACCATTGTATTATCAGACGTGTTTTTAAAAACTTCGTCTTTATCTATAAATCTAGAATACATTTCACCTTTCCATTTATTATAAACTAAACTTACTATAGGATTAGTGAAATTATTAGGTTTTTTTAATTCGTTAAATATTGTTTTGGAATCTGCATTTAAAGCTAATGTTTTTATACGAATTAGCTCTTGTTTGTCTTTTTCGAAATTATAGCATCCGTAAAAAAATAATGCAGTAATAATTGCTACTACTATTAATAGTCGCTTTTTGGTTTTAGTTTTCATTGATTGATTGGTTTGATTGACTTATTATATAAGACAACAAAACTTGGAAAATGTTACATTTTAAAACAATGAAGTTTGATCCTTTTCTTCTTGATCATCTTTTTTCTTTTGTATAGCCCTTTCTAAAGCCTTTTTAGCTTTGTCTTCTTTGTTTTTAAATTCTCTTGTAGGCTTTTCAATGTCAACAACAGGAACATCTATTGGCAAAGTATCCTCTACCACAACGGCATCAACAACGTTAATTTCTTCAACAGGAATTTCCTCCGGAGCTTCGTATGGCAAAGACTCTAACAAATTAACCTGGTTTACCTTATATTTCGTTAATTGGTTTCCTAAAGCAGTAATTCCTTTAACCGAAATAAAGTCTTCAATATTAACCGCTTCGTCTTCTCTTCTATCTTTACCTCTTTCTTTGGCAAATACAATTTCTGCCATAGGTTTCCAATCTGTAGATACAATTTCTAATTGCGACTTTTCGTGCTCTGTAATAAAACTCTCTTCTCTGCCTTCATGTTCAATTACAAAACGCTTAACGTAATATTTCTCTTTTTCGCCATCGAAATAAATAGCCGAAATTGGTTTCTTCGGAATCCACTTTTCCATAACAATCATATCATCATCAAAATGAAGCGTCACTTCTGGAGTTACTGTTTTTACCATACCTTTTTGGTTGATAGTTAACAGCATATCTTCGCCTTTAAATTCACCTACTAATTCTCCTCTACCATCAACATTTAAACGTTGCACAGTATCATCGAACCATATTTTACGTGGTTTTAATGTTGAAATTCCTTTCTCCTTTAATTCTATAGATTTAATTGGATATTTAGTAACCACATTACCTTTTGAAGCACGGCCTTTAATTAAAATATCTGTAAAATCGACATCCCATTTTAATTTTTTCACACTACCAACTTGACGCAGAGAAATCGAAATAACTTCTGCTTCTCCATTAGGGTTTGCAGAGAAATACCATAATTTAGAACTTTTTGTTCCATTTGTTAAATCGTATTCCTTATCTCTAGTAATTGAGGTAACTGCAAAACGCTTTATATAAGACGCACCTTTACTTCCATCTCGATAAATTAGGTTATAAATAGTACGCTTGTCTTTCTTTTTAAATATTGCGACGTGAATAATATCTTTACCAATAAAGGTTTTAGAATCCACTTTAGTAACCATCATTTTTCCGTCTCCTGTAAATGCAATAATATCATCAATATCACTACAATCACCAACATACTCATCTTTACGCAAAGAAGTACCAATAAAACCTTCTTCTCTATTAACGTAAAGTTTCGTGTTTCTAATAATAACTTTGGTAGCATCTACATCTCCAAACGTACGGATTTCCGTTTTACGCTCTCTACCTTCTCCATATTCCTTTTTTAACCTAGTAAAGTATGCAATTGCATAATCTATAAGATTTGCAAGATGATGCTTTACCTCTGCTATTTGCTCTTCTAAAGCATCAATTTTTTGTTGTGCTTTGTCAATATCGAATTTTGAAATACGCTTGATTCGAATTTCAGTTAAACGTGTAATATCTTCTACAGTTATTGCGCGTTTTAAATGTTTTATATGTGGCTGAAGCCCTTTATCGATAGCAGTAATTACACCATCCCAAGTTTCTTCTTCTTCAATATCACGATAGATTCTATTTTCTATAAAAATACGTTCTAAACTTGCAAAATGCCATTGCTCTTCAAACTCTCCTAATTTAATTTCAAGTTCTTGTTTTAAGAGTTGGACTGTGTTATCTGTACTTCTACGAAGCATTTCGGTAACACCAACAAATAACGGCTTGTTATCTTCAATAACACAACCTAAAGGTGAAATTGAACTTTCACAACTTGTGAAAGCAAATAAGGCATCTATAGTTTTATCTGGTGATAAACCAGATGGTAATTGAATTAATATTTCTACGTTAGCAGCTGTATTGTCTTCAATCTTTTTAATCTTAATCTTTCCTTTATCATTGGCTTTTAATATAGAATCGATAAGTGATGATGTTGTGGTACCAAAAGGAATTTCGGTAATTACCAACGTGTTTTTATCGGTTTGAGAAATCTTAGCACGAACACGTACTTTTCCGCCTCTTAAACCATCATTATAATTTGAAAAATCTGCAACACCAGCCGTTGGGAAATCTGGAAGAATAGTAAAACGCTTGCCTTGTAAATGTTTTATTGAAGCGTCAATCAATTCAATAAAATTGTGTGGTAATATTTTAGTCGATAAACCTACTGCAATTCCTTCTCCTCCTTGCGCTAATAATAACGGAAACATTACAGGTAAATTGGTAGGCTCTTTACGTCTACCATCGTAACTCTGCTGCCACTCTGTAATTTTAGGATTAAAAACAACATCTAATCCAAATTTAGAAATTCGTGCTTCAATATAACGTGAAGCTGCTGCTCTATCTCCTGTTAATATATTTCCCCAGTTTCCTTGTGTATCTATTAGTAAATCTTTTTGGCCAATTTGAACCATAGCATCTGCAATACTCGCATCTCCATGTGGATGATACTGCATGGTGTGACCTACAATGTTTGCTACTTTGTTGTAACGACCATCGTCAAGATCCTTCATAGAATGCATGATACGACGTTGCACAGGCTTAAAACCATCCTCAATAGCTGGCACTGCACGTTCTAAAATTACATACGAAGCATAATCAAGAAACCACTCTTTATACATTCCAGTAATTCTGGTAATGGTTTCTTGTGGTTCTTGGTTTTCTTCGTTAGTTAAGTTTTCTAAATCGTCGTTTTGGTCTTCTGTCATATTTCTCTATTCCTACATAAGTAGAACTTTATTCTTTTTTGTGAATTCCGTATCAAATACGAAATGACAAACGTTATTTATCTTTTAATGTAGTTTTATAATCGTATACATTTTTAGCTAAACCTAATACCGAAATTAATACTGCTACATAATACATTGTATTAGTTTTAACCTGTAAGTCGTTTGTATATATTTTATAAACCCAATAACATATTAGCGCAATCCAACCTACTATTTTAAATATCTTCATTTGATTATAAATGGTTCTTTTATTTTTCCTCCTCAATTAAATCAACCTCAACCTTCAAATTATTTATAATAAATTCTTGTCGTGTTGGTGTATTTTTTCCCATATAGAAAGATAATAATTCATCTATAGACATATTATCGTCTAACATTACTGGATCTAAACGAATATCGTCGCCAATAAAATGCACAAATTCGTCTGGCGAAATCTCACCAAGTCCTTTAAATCGGGTAATTTCTGGTTTTGGTTTTAATTCTTCTAATGCGTTTCTTTTTTCTTCATCAGAATAGCAATAAATTGTTTTCTTCTTGTTACGCACTCTAAACAAAGGTGTTTGTAAAATATACAAATGTCCTTCTTTTATTACTTCTGGAAAAAACTGAAGAAAAAATGTAATCAATAACAAACGAATATGCATACCATCGACATCTGCATCTGTTGCTATTACTACGTTATTGTAACGCAAATCGGCAAGAGATTCTTCTATATTAAGTGCAGCTTGCAATAAGTTAAATTCTTCGTTTTCGTAAACAATTTTCTTTGTTAATCCATAACAGTTAAGCGGCTTTCCTTTTAAACTAAAAACAGCTTGTGTATTTACATCTCGAGATTTGGTAATACTACCAGATGCGGAATCTCCCTCTGTGATAAAAAGCGTCGACTCTAAATTTCTAGGATTTTTTGCATCACCAAAGTGCACACGACAATCGCGTAACTTCTTATTGTGTAAATTAGATTTTTTAGCTCTGTCTTTGGCTAATTTTCTAATACCAGATAATTCTTTACGCTCGCGTTCTGCTTGCATAATTTTACGCTGAATTTTCTCTGCTGTATCTGTATTCTTGTGTAAATAATTATCTAGTTGTGTTTTTAAAAAGTCGTTTATATAAGTTCTAACGGTTGGCAACTCGCCTCCCATATCTGTAGAACCTAACTTTGTTTTTGTCTGACTTTCGAAAATAGGCTCCATTACTTTTATTGCAATGGCTGATACAATAGATTTTCTAATATCTGATGCATCGTATTGCTTCCCAAAGAAATCACGAATGGTTTTAACAATGGCTTCTCTAAAAGCTATTAAGTGTGTTCCTCCTTGTGTTGTGTTTTGTCCGTTTACAAAACTGTTATACTCTTCGCTATATTGTGTTTTACTGTGTGTTAATGCAACTTCTATATCATCACCACGAAGATGAATAATTGGATAGAGCAAATCTGATTCTGCTATTTTTTCAGATAATAAATCTTTTAAACCGTTTTCACTGAAATATTTTTCGCCATTAAAAACTATAGTTAAACCTGGATTTAGGTATACATAGTTTTTTAGCATTTTCACTATGTACTCTGGTCTGTATTTATAATTTTTGAAGATAACTTCATCTGGAACGAAAGATACTTTTGTTCCTTTTCTTCTACTCGATTCTTCTAAAAGCTCTTGATCTATAAGGTTACCTTGCTCGAAATCTGCAGAGGCACTTCTACCATCTCGAGAAGATTCTACTCTAAAGTAAGATGATAATGCGTTTACTGCCTTTGTACCAACACCGTTTAATCCTACCGATTTTTTAAAGGCTTTAGAATCGTACTTTCCACCAGTATTCATTTTAGACACTACATCTACAACTTTTCCAAGTGGAATACCTCGACCGTAATCGCGAACAATCACTTTTGTACCTTGAACAGAAATCTCAATGGTTTTACCTGCTCCCATTACAAACTCATCTATAGAGTTGTCTAACACTTCTTTAAGTAGAATATAAATACCATCGTCTGGCGAAGAACCATCACCTAATTTACCAATATACATTCCTGGACGCATACGAATGTGTTCTTTCCAGTCGAGCGAGCGTATATTATCTTCGGTATATTTAGTTTCTTCAGCCATAGAATTGAGAGCGAAATTAAGATCGAACTGCTAATATAATGTAACGCTTTAAAAAATGAAACACTGCGTCGATAAAGTAATTAACAATAAAAAGCCAATGTTGTTGAGAACATTGGCTTTTTAGTTTTTTATTGAATAATATTAAGTAAAATAACTCGAAATTGTTTCAAAATCTGTTGCTAGGTTTAGCAAAATAAATAATAAACAAGAAATGTAAGAAGGAAGGAAGAAAAGTTTTATTTCAATTTTAAAATAAATTAAAATGAAAAGATGAATAAAAATAGTATTAAACCAAAAAACTAAACCTAAATCGAAAGCAGGTATTTCTCCAAAAACAACTCTACTAAATATTGAATTATTACAGTAGGCATTAAAGCAATAAAAAAAACAATTAAAGAACCTATAAATGGAACTTCATTGATACTATTAAAACTTTTATACTTTTCAGAAGAAATAGATGCAAATAACATTTTTACACATTAAATAAGAAATGCATAACATCTCCATCTTTAACAGTATAAGTCTTACCTTCTACTCTCATTTTACCAGCTTCTTTTACTTTAGCTTCACTTCCAAACTCTACGTAATCATCATAACCAATAACTTCAGCACGAATAAAACCTTTTTCGAAATCTGTATGAATAACTCCTGCTGCCTGAGGTGCTGTTGATCCAATATTTATTGTCCAAGCACGCACTTCTTTAACTCCTGCTGTAAAATAGGTTTGTAGGTTTAATAACTTATAAGCCGAACGTATTAATTTAGCTGAACCTGGCTCATCTAAACCAATATCTCCTAAAAACATTTGGCGCTCTTCGTAATCATCTAATTCTGTAATATCAGCTTCCGTTCCTACTGCAAGCACTAAAACCTCAGCACCTTCACCTTTAACTGCTTCTCTAACTCTATCTACATACTCGTTTCCATTAACTGCAGCACCTTCATCTACGTTACAAACATACATTACTGGTTTATCTGTAATTAACTGAGATGGTTTTACAAACTCTCTATCCTCATCTTCTGTAAACTCTAAAGCGCGAACAGATACTCCTGCTTCTAATCCTGCTTTTAGTTTTAAAAGTACAGCTTCTTCTTTCTGAGCTTCTTTATTTCCTGTTTTTGCAGCACGCTTTACTTTATCAAGCTTCTTATCTACTGTATCTAAATCTTTTAGCTGTAATTCTATATCGATAGTTTCTTTATCACTAATAGGATCCACTTTTCCATCTACATGAATAATATTATCGTTATCAAAACAACGTAATACGTGTAAAATAGCATCAGTCTCACGAATATTCGCTAAGAATTGGTTTCCTAAACCTTCTCCTTTACTAGCTCCTTTTACAAGACCTGCAATATCAACAATCTCAACAGTTGCTGGTAAAACACGTTCCGGATTTACTAATTCTTCTAATTTTTGAAGTCTTAGATCTGGTACATTTACCACACCTATATTTGGTTCTATAGTACAAAAAGGAAAGTTTGCACTTTGCGCTTTTGCATTAGATAAACAATTAAATAAAGTTGATTTTCCTACGTTTGGTAAGCCTACTATTCCTGCTTTCATTTTATAAAATTTTAAAGCTGCAAATATAACACACTATATATTAAAGTACAGGTAATAAATATTATTTAAAATATTAATACAAACACTGATTTTTACATAAAAAAAACGCTAAATCCTTAACATATGTTTAGGGTTTAGGTGTTTTTTTTAAAAATTATTATGCTTGCATAGTTAAATTGTGATTTCTTTAACATAATTTAGCAGAAATTAACTTAAACCATATTACATGAAAAAAATTAACTTATTATTTGCCTTACTACTTTGTTCGGCATTTACTTTTGCACAACAATCCCTTACAGGAAAAGTAACAGATGTCGATGGCTCTGCTCTTCCTGGTATTAACATTGTGGAAAAAGGCACACAAAACGGAACTGCTACAGATTTCGATGGAAACTACACTATAAATGTTGGTGATAATGCCACATTAGTATATAGCTCTGTAGGCTATGCGAAACAAGAAATAAAAGTAAAAGGAAAATCTACTATCAATGTAACAATGGCAGATGGTGAAGCTTTAGAAGAAATTGTTCTTGTAGGATCTCGTACTGCACCAAGAAGTAATGCTGACACAGCTTTACCAGTAGATATCGTTGGTTCTGACGAACTAATCTCTACAGGTCAAGCAACTTTCGATAAAGCATTACAATATAGAATACCATCATTTAACACGGTACAAACTCCTGTTAATGATGCAACTTCTTTACTAGATCCTTACGAAATTAGAAACATGGGTCCTAGTAGAACTTTAATCCTTATTAACGGTAAACGTAAAAACTTAAGTGCTTTATTATACACACAAACTTCTCCTGGTCGTGGTGAAACTGGCGCAGATATCTCTGCAATACCAACAGACGCGATTAAAAGAGTTGAAATATTACGTGATGGTGCTTCTGCACAGTATGGTTCTGATGCCATTGCAGGTGTAATGAACATTATCTTAAAAGACGATGTTAACAAAGGTTCTGCAACATTAAGAACTGGAATGACTTCTGAAGGTGATGGTGAAATGATTGGTATTTCTCTTAACAATGGAACTGAAATTGGAGACGATAAAGGTTTTATTAATTATACAGTAGATTTTTCTAAAAAAGAGTTAGCAAATAGACCAGGTACAGTTAGTGCCGAAGGTGAAGCTGATGGAAATACTGGATTTGGAGCTGATATAGATGTTGTTAGAGAATTCTTATCTAGGAATCCTGATGCAAACAATATTAATGGTTCTCCAGAAACTGCTGCTTCTAAGTTTTCTGTAAATGCTGGATATGATTTATCTGAAAGCACACAATTATATGCTAATGCAGCTTATGTATTTAAAAAAGTAAATAGTTTTGCAAACTACAGAACTCCTTATTGGAGAACTGTTGAATCAATGCCTTATTTAGCAACATTCTTCCCTGGAGACCACCCAACAAATGCAGGTGGATACGATGGTTATGTACCAACATTTGAAGGAGACTTAAGTGATTATAACGGTACAATTGGTTTTAAATCTAAGATAAATGATTGGAATTTAGATTTAAGTTTTACAACCGGTGGAAACACACAAACATATAAAGTAAACAACTCTCACAATAGAAACGATGTATCCTCTGATCCAGTTTGGACAGATGCTAACGAAAACCATGAAGTAGATCCAGGAGAAATAAGCTTTACTCCATTATACAGAGAAAACAGCCCAAGATCATTTGATCCAGGTGGAACTCGTTTTTCACATAACGTAGGGAATATTGACATCTCTAGAGTATTATCTGACAAAGTAAGTATTGGTTTTGGTGCTGAGTTTAGAAGTGAAATATTTGAAGTTATTGAAGGTGGTGCTGCATCTCATCAAGGTGGTGGAGCAGATTCTTTCGCTGGTAATGCGCCAGAGAATTCAGGTAAATTTAGCAGGTATAATTTAGGTGGTTATTTTTCTTTAGATTATGACGTAAGTGATGCCTTTTTATTAAGTGGTACTGTTAGAACAGAGAACTATTCAGATTTCGGTAACACATTTGTTTATAAATTAAGTTCTCGTTATAAATTAACAGACAATTTAACAGCAAGAGCTTCTCTATCTACAGGATTTAGAGCTCCTACACTTCACCAAATATATACTCAAAAAGCACAATATAGCTTTAGTGGTGGTGGAATTGTTGTTGGTGGTTTAGTTAATAATGTATCTCCTCAAGCTAATGCTTTAAGCATACCTAAATTAGATGCTGAAGAATCAAACAACTTTACTATTGGTTTTGGTGGTAAACTTGGTAATGGTATCTCATTTACATTAGATTATTACAATATTGTTGTTAAAGATAGAATTGTATTAAGTACAGAAATAACTGGTACTGCTTTCGATACAGATGGAAATAATATAGGTACAACAGCCTTAGATGATGTATTAAGAGATGGTGGTATTAGCGATCTTAGTTTCTTTGCTAATGCAATAGACACAAGAACTTCAGGTATTGATGCTGTAGTAAGCAAAAGAAATATTGCAATAGGAAACGGTAAACTAGATTTAAATCTTTCTGGTAACATTACTTTACAGAACGAAAGAGATGGTGCTGTTAAAAACCCTAAAATTGTTGAAGACGCAGGACAATCTGTAGTTAACGCAACACAAGAAGCTTTATTCTTTACTTCTCGTCCTGAAACAAAATGGATTTTAGGTGCTAATTACGATATTGGTAAATTTGGATTCTCTTTAAATAACACTTACTTCGGTAAGACTACTTTTCAACAAGGTGATTTAAATGAAAATATTCGTACTGAATTTATTCCAAAGGTCGTAACAGATTTAGGTGTTAATTATAATGCAACAGAAAAGCTAACTATTGCTTTAAACATTAACAACTTATTAAATGTTTTACCTGAATGGGAATTTAAAGCTAATAATGCTGAAGGTCAAGCAATAATGAATGATACGACAATAACTAGTTCTGGATTAACACCAATCCAAAATGAGTCTAATGCAATTACATTTAACCAACGTTATTCTCAAATGACTTACGATGGTTCTCACTTTAGTCAATTAGGAACTCTATTTAACTTATCGTTAAACTATAAATTCTAATTAATTAATTAATTTATATTTTTTTATTAAAAGCTGCAACTTAACTTAAGTTGCAGCTTTTTTTTTAACTTTAAACAAAGTAAACAAATATGAAATTATTAATAATTGGAGGAAATGGTACAATTGGTAGTACAGTAACAGAACATTACAAAGCAAATAATAATGTTATTGTAGCAGCTAGAACTAATGGAGATGTTAATGTTGATATTGCCAATAGCAATTCTATAAAAGCAATGTTTCAAGAAGTTGGCAAAGTAGATGCTATTGTTTGCATTGCTGGAGAAGCAAAATGGGCACCTTTTAACGAACTTACTGAAGACGATTACTATATTGGCCTAAAGAGCAAACTTATGGGACAAGTAAACATAGTACGTATTGGTAAAGATTATCTCAACGAAAATGGGTCTATAACTTTATCTACAGGTATTTTAGCAGACGATCCAGTGCTAAAAACTGCAAGTGCAGCGATGGTAAATGGTGGTATTCACAGCTTCGTAAAGGCTGCTGCTTTAGAAATACCTACAGGAACTAGATTAAATGTTGTATCACTTGGCATGGTTGAAGCTGCTTACGATAAATATAAAGGTTACTTTCCAGGTCATAATCCAATACCAATGCGTAAAGTTGTTAATGCTTATATAAGAAGCATTGAAGGCAAAATAAATGGAAAAGTAATAAGGCACTACGAATAATATGCAAAGCTTATACTCCAATGGTTTTGAAGCTATTTACGACGAAATGCACCAAACCTTTATAGATTATAATGAAGAGTATCATTTTTATAATAACATCTTATCTAAATACAATAAAAAAGAAGTTTTAGAAATTGGATCAGGCACAGGTAATTTAGCAAACCACTTTATAAAAAATGATTTTAATTATTTAGGTATAGACTATAGTCAAGACATGGTAAATCTTGCAAAATCAAAGCTTAATAAGGATTGTTTTTTACAAGGAAACATGTGTTCTTTTAATCTAAAAAAAACAGTTGAGAGTATTATTATAACAGGAAGAACCTCTAGTTACCTACTTTCTAACAAGGATGTTGATAGTACTTTAAAAGCAATTCATAAAAACCTAAAAAAAGATGGCATACTATGCTTCGACTTTATAGATGCTAATCGTTTTTTTAAAGATATTAAAGGTGGTTTAAAAATAAAACATTCTGCTACATTCAATAATAAAAAGTATAATAGAGATAGCTTTTTAATACCAACAACCTCTAATAATTTTATGTTTAATTGGGAGTCTAAGTATTATGAAACTCAAAACAAAAAGAAACAATTAATAGCCAAAGATAATTCTGAAGTTCGAGCATTTACAAAAAACGAATGGGAAATATTTTTGCACCTCAGTAATTTTAAACTTATCGAGTTTATCGACAAACCTGCATATATGTTTGACACTTATATAGTTGTAGCCAAAAAAAGGTAGGAGTTTTAATATTAAAGTTGTTCTATTTATATATCACTAAAACCAACCACTATGAGACCAATTATTTTATCAGCATTATTACTATTATTTGTTTTCTCTTGTTCTGAAGATGAAAAACCAAGTACAACTCCTGAAAGTATTAATATCTCTGGCAAACTACTTGCTCCAAACAATGTAGATCCTATAGTAAATGCTAAAATTTCTGCATCACAGAATAATATAATTTCTTATGAAACCACAACCGATGCTCAAGGTAATTTTCAATTATCTCTTGAAAAAGGTGATTATAATTTAAAACTAGCTAAAGGTTTATTTACTACTCAAAAACAAATCACTGTTGAACAAGAAGCAACCTTAGAAAGTTACAAAATAGAAACACTTCCTAATATAGGAGTGATTACAGGAAGTTACGATAATATAGAAAGTGTACTATATGGTATAGGTATAGTAAACCCTATTACTGGAGAACCATTATTCGATATTATAGATGGAATTTCTACAAATAAAAATGCTTCTTCAATTCACGCTAAGCATTCACATGGAACCAATAAAAGTGGTAACCAAATGAAAAACTCATTATTAGATCCCAATGTAAGCTTTTCTTACATAGATTTAATGTCTGACCCAGCGCTTTTAGCATCTTATGATATTTTATTTATTAACTGCAGTAGTCACTCAGAGAATCCTACATACGAGCAAAACCTAATGGACTACGTTAATAATGGAGGCTTTTTATATGTTACAGATTGGTCATCAAGCCTATTAAATACAATTACAGATAGCGATACAGATTATTTATC
Source organism: Lacinutrix sp. Bg11-31 (assembly GCF_002831665.1). Lineage (NCBI taxonomy): Bacteria > Pseudomonadati > Bacteroidota > Flavobacteriia > Flavobacteriales > Flavobacteriaceae > Lacinutrix > Lacinutrix sp. Bg11-31. The sequence continues at coordinate 842,888 of NZ_CP025118.1, read as the reverse complement.
TTTCTACACTCCTAGACGTAGCGGACAATCTTTAACAACAACAGCAACCATTTTAGATAGCAATTTAAGCGCTTGGTTATTATTAAATTTTGGAATATCTGTTAATAGTACTGTAGTAATTGATGAATTCTTACCAGGTTGGCAAGTTGTAGATTCTTACGATCCTGCAACTACAATTTCTTGGTTAAGTGGCTCTGTTGATTATAGAGATGACAGTGCTACAATTATTACAGAGAATAAAGACTTAGCATTTACCTTCTTATTAGGGCAAGGCGCCATTTTTTACTCTTCTTTTCATACAGAAAACGATGAATTCGATTTTACAACAACAGATCGAGTTATGGAATATTTAGTATTTGAAATGACAGATATAGAATAAAAACAAAATACTAGCATTAAAAAAGCCGAACATTTTACATGTTCGGCTTTTTTATATAATTAAATGTCGATTAATAATCCTGAATTTATTCCAGTATCGACCAACTATCCATCAGGATGCATAAACTTCTGCTTTCCTAATAATACATCTTCTGTTTCAACGTGGTCATCATCAGGAACACAACAGTCTACAGGACAAACAGCAGCACATTGTGGCTCTTCATGAAACCCAACACACTCTGTACACTTATCTGGTACAATGTAATATATCTCATCGCTAATAGGCTCTTGAGCTTCATCTGCATCTACAGCTTTACCATCTGTAAGCACAATACTTCCTTCTAAACTTGTTCCATCTTTATATCTCCAATCGTCAGCACCTTCATAAATTGCAGTATTCGGGCACTCTGGCTCGCATGCTCCACAATTTATACATTCGTCTGTTATAATAATTGCCATAGTAATTGTTTTATTTTGTTTGCGTAAATTTGCAATTGCAAAAATAAAGCCAAAACCATTCATAACCAAATACAGAATGACTTTAGAACAAAGAATTAACGCTTTCACAAAATTAGGTACTTTTATTAGTCAGTTTTCTTCGGAAGAATTCGAAAAACATGACAACATTCCGCATAACGATTTATTTTTCGATGGATTCAAGCATCAAATAAAATTAGCACAAGAATATAATGGCTGGTTTACAAAAACTAATATTGTTTTTGCTTTAAACGGATGGATTAGTTCTTTAACAGAAAAGCAATTAACAAAATGGACTTCTTCGTATAATTTTACAGAACGTTCACCTCAAAACGTAGCCATTATTATGGCCGGAAATATTCCTTTAGTTGGTTTTCACGACTTTATTTCTGTTTTACTTTCGGGACATTCAGTTTTAGTAAAGCAATCGTCTAACGATAAGCATTTATTACCTTTTCTTTCTAAATATTTAGAACATGTTGAACCTGGGTTTAAAGGAATGATAAAATTTACCGAAGGAAAAATGGAGAATTTCGATGCAGTAATTGCTACAGGAAGCTCTAATACAGCACGTTATTTTGAATATTATTTTAAAGACAAGCCTTCAATAATTAGAAAAAACAGAAATTCGGTTGCTGTTCTAACAGGAAAAGAATCTCATGAAGAGCTTGAAAATCTTTCCGAAGACATCTTTAGATATTATGGTTTAGGTTGTAGAAACGTTTCTAAGCTATTCTTACCAAAAGACTATAACTTTGATGCTTTTTTTAAAGCGATGTACAAGTGGAATCCTATTATTAACGAATCTAAATACGCTAATAATTACGATTATAACAAAGCCGTTTATATAATGAGCGAGTTCGATATGCTAGAAAATGGTTTTCTTATGATTAAAGAAGATAAAAGCTTTTCGTCTCCAATAGCAACAGTGTTTTACGAGTTTTATGATGATACTAAAGCGCTTGAAAATACATTAAAAAATGAAGAAGATAACATACAATGCATAGTCGCTAAGGGTTTTACAAAAAATGAAATTCAATTTGGCAACACACAAAAACCAGAACTTTGGGATTATGCAGATACTGTAGATACTATTGCTTTTTTGTTAAAATTATAGAATATATAAATAGCGTTCAGTTTTTACACAGCTTTACTTTTGGCTTAATTATTAAAACACTTGACAATTTATTTAAAAATAATTTTAAACAAAATTCACAAAACTCATTAATGCATTTTGTTTAGATTTTTGAACAGCGTATCGTTTAAAAGCCAAACACACTAAATGTCAGTACATTAAAACTAATTTCACCAAGTTAAAAACTGTACCAAAAACAGTATTTAATTTAGGTTATAATATTATTATTGTTCTTTTGCGCAAAGTTAAATATTAACATTTCTTAAAATTAACGCTAATAAATTATCATATTAATAACAGAAAACAATTCAATATTTAGCACCTTTGTATTCTTGTTATTCAAATCATTTTTAAAAGAAAATGAAATATTAATACATCCTGAAATAAATTCAGCATACCATGAAAAGACACAATTTTAGCGCAGGACCTTGCGTATTACCTAAAGAAGTAATTTTAAAAGCTTCGGAAGCCTTATTAGATTTCGATAACGGATTATCTTTAATAGAGATATCGCATAGAAGTAAACCTTTTGTAGATGTTATGGAAAAAGCTAGAGCTTTAGCTTTAGAACTTTTAGGCTTAGAAGGAAAAGGCTACAAAGCTTTATTTTTACAAGGTGGAGCAAGTACGCAGTTTTTAATGGTTGCACTTAATTTACTAGAAAAAAGAGCAGGATACTTAAATACAGGTGCCTGGAGTGATAAAGCAATTAAAGAAGCTAAAATTTACGATGATGTTTACGAAGTAGCTTCTTCAAAAAATGCTAACTACAATTACATTCCTAAAGGTTACGATGTACCTTCAGATTACGACTATTTTCACTGTACGTCTAACAATACCATTTTTGGAACACAAATGAAAAGTTTTCCAAAAGTAGATATTCCGTTGGTTTGTGACATGAGTAGTGATATTTTCTCTCGTACATTAGACTTTTCAAAATTTGATTTAATATATGCTGGAGCTCAAAAAAATATGGGACCTGCAGGAACAACTTTAGTTGTAATTAAAGAAGATATTCTTGGTAAAGTATCTCGTAAAATGCCATCTATGATGGATTATAAAGTGCATATCGATAAAGGTAGTATGTTTAATACTCCTCCAGTATTTGCTGTCTATACTTCTATGTTAACTATGCAATGGTTAAAAGATTTAGGTGGAATTAAAGCAATAGAAAAAGAAAACGATAAGAAAGCAATTGTAATGTATTCTGAAATAGATTTAAATCCACTTTTTAAAGGTTATGCTGCTAAAGAAGACCGTTCTAAAATGAATGCAACCTTTACACTAGAGAACGAAAACCTTAAAGAAACTTTCGATGCTATGTGTAAAGAAGGCGGTATTAACGGTATTAATGGCCACAGAAGTGTTGGTGGTTACAGAGCATCAATGTACAATGCTTTATCACTTGACAGTGTAAAGGTATTGGTAGAGATTATGAGTGAATTAGAGAGTAAAGCTTAAAACAGTTGGCAGTGAGCAGTCTTTACTTGGCAGCCTTACCCAAACTTATTTAAATAAAATATTAATTAAAGAGATTTCCGTCTTCACGGAAATGAAAAAATAAATTTTTTCAATGAAAGTATTAGCAAACGATGGTATTTCTCAAAGTGGAATTGACGCTTTAGAAAGCGCGGGATTCGAAGTATCTACAACAACAGTAGCACAAGAGCAATTAGCAAACTATATTAACGAAAATAAAATTAGTGTTGTTTTAGTACGTAGTGCAACAACAGTAAGAAAAGAAGTTATTGATGCTTGTCCAGATTTAAAAATTATTGGACGTGGTGGTGTTGGTATGGATAATATAGATGTAGATTATGCACGTGAACAAGGATTACACGTAATTAACACACCTGCTGCTTCTTCTCAATCTGTCGCTGAATTAGTATTCGCTCACCTTTTTACAGGTGTGCGTTATTTATACGATTCTAATAGAAACATGCCGTTAGATGGTGATACTCAATTTAAGAAACTTAAGAAAAACTACGCAAAAGGAGTTGAATTAAGAGGGAAAACTCTTGGTATTATTGGTTTTGGACGTATTGGACAAGAAGTTGCAAAAATAGGTTTAGGTGTTGGTATGAAAGTTATTGCTGCCGATAAATTTATGGATACTGCAGATGTATCTGTTACTTTTTTCGATGGACAATCTGCAAACTTCAATATTAAAACGCAACCAATGGATGACGTTTTAAAAGAATCGGACTTTGTTACGCTTCACGTACCTGCACAAAAAGACTATGTAATTGGTAAAGCCCAATTTGATCTGATGAAAGATGGTTCTGCTTTAATAAATGCTGCTCGTGGTGGTGTTGTAAATGAAGTAGAGTTAGTAAAAGCTTTAGATAGTGGTAAAATTGCATTCGCAGGTTTAGACACGTTTCAAGACGAACCAACTCCTGCTGTTCAAGTACTTATGAATCCGAAAATATCTTTAACACCACATATTGGCGCTGCAACTAACGAAGCACAAGATCGTATTGGTGTTGAATTGGCGACACAAATCAAAAACTTGTTACTCACCGACAAAAACTAACCGTTTGTCGTTTAAATTTCAAAACAAAATAAAATCTAAAGCCTTAATATTAACGTTAAGGCTTTTTTTATGTACCTTTTCAACACAATAACAACTTAAAAAATATTAAAGAATGTCGGGAATTTTAGATTTATTAGGAAGTGATTTAGGAAAATCAATAATTAGTGGTGTTGCCGGATCAACAGGACAAGACCAAGGAAAAACAGGTAGTTTATTAAGTATGGCTTTACCTGTTTTAATGAAAGCAATGGAACGTAATGCATCTACTCCAGAAGGAGCAGAAGGATTAATGGGAGCAATTAATGGTAAGCACAATGGAAATATCTTAGATAATCTTGGTGGATTATTTGGTGGTGGTGTTAACGACGATGTTAAAAATGATGGAGATAAGATATTAGGTCATATTTTAGGAAATAAAAAAACAAACGTTGAACAAGTACTAGGTCAAAAAGCTGGTATGGACGCAAGTGCAGTTGCAGATATTTTAAAAGTTGCAGCACCAATTCTAATGGGTGTTTTAGGAAAACAAGCAAGTCAAAACAATGTAAGTTCTGCAGGAGACTTAAGTGGTTTACTTGGTGGTTTACTTGGTGGAGCTAGTTCTGCAGGAGGAAGAACACAAGAACAAACTTTCCTTGAAAAAATGTTAGATAGTGATGGAGATGGTAGTATTATAGATGATGTTGCCGGAATGGTATTAGGTCAAGCAACTAAAGGAAAAGGTGGTCTTGGTGGATTATTAGGTGGTCTTTTTGGAAAATAATATTTATCAAAAATTGAAATAATATATAAAAGAGTCAAATTAAGGTTTGGCTCTTTTTGTTTTACAACTAAACTCACCTCTAAAATTCGTATTTTTTTAAAAATTAAACTCATGAAAAATACACTTCTATTACTTAGTATTATGGTTCTTATTTTTGCTTGTAATTCTTCTAAAGAAACGACAAGATCACAAAAAAATGAAGAAGTTCAAGTAAAAAAAGGTGATACCATTAAAATTTCGGGAGACACTATTGAGTACGATGTTATAATTATTGAAGCTGGATTTGGCTCATACCTTGCTTCTAATGCTAAACCTGAAGGGTTCTATACACAAAACTACTTAGAAACCAAGAATATTCGTTACGTTCAAGAATGGAATAGACGCGTATTACAGCCTGGACAATACAACTCCAATTTATACGAAATGGAAATTAATTATACTTATGGAACCGATTATGGTTACGATGTTAATTACAAAATATATAACTACTTTATTTATTTTCAAAACAGATACAATCAAAACCTTTTAGGCGGCAGAGTCCCTCAAAATTAATTTATATTTGCAGCTTCTAAAAAAAGGCAATGAAGCAATTTAAAAAAAGTTGGGAAATCACAAAAAACTGGCAATTACTATTTCCTTTAATAGGTTTGTTAGGCCTTTTTTATTCTAGCTTTAAAATAGCAGGATTATTTAGAGAAGAAAACCATATAGCCTTCCAAATTGCATTTGCGCTCCTAATTTCTTTTATCCTTTTACGCCTAGTTCTAGTAATCTTCAAAAAACTAGAAAATAAGTGGGTAGTTAAACAACGCTGGGAAATAATTAGAATATTTATTGTTTTTTCTATTACTGGTTCTTCGTCTTTGCTTGTAGGCAGACCTTTTATTAAGTTTTTAGGAATTACTAAAGAAAACTTAAATGTCTTTGTTTATTGGTTATTATACGTTACTATTGGCATTATTTTCTACCAAATTTTATTAGTAATTATTGGTTACTTGCTTGGTCAAGGCAAGTTTTTCTGGGAATTCGAAAAGAAAATGTTACGTCGTTTTGGCTTAGGACGCTTTTTAGATTAAATGGAATACAAAATTCAACATATAATAATTAAGAGTATTGCAATACTGCTATTGTTTGCTGTTGTCTTACCTTCTGTTGTGAAATTTGCCCATATTTTTGAAAATCACAAACATGAGGTATGCACTAATCCTTCAGACAGCCATTTTCATGAAGTTGAAGTAGACTGTGAATTTTACAAGTTTAAATTAAATACAGTATTTGCATTTGAGGCAATTCCTTCAGAAGTAATAATTGTAGAAAACAATCATAAAATAACTAAATCACAATATCATTTTATAAGTGATTTTCAACGTTTACCATTCTCTCTTCGTGGACCTCCACAATTAATTTAATAATCGTTTTTTTTCGCTGAAACACTTAACATTCAGCTACATAATTATTAAATTAAAATTATAAATATGAAATATTTAATTTTAGTTGTCGCATTCATGGCAACTAACTGCGTATTAGCGCAACAAACAATAACAGGTAAAGTTACAGACAATTTCACTCAAGAACCTTTAGAGGATGTAACTGTATATTTTGCACAACTTGAAAAAGGCACAATTACAAATAGTGAAGGATTATTTAATCTTTCTGGATTACCAGAAGGTAATCAAACCATTATTTTTTCTATTCTTGGTTTTGAAACCGTTTCAAAAACCATAAATCTTCCATTAAAAGGTACTTTAAATATAGCACTTAACTCTTCCGCAATAGAAATGGAAGAGCTCATTATTTCTACTCCTTTTCATAGATTACAAAGTGACAACGTTATGAAAGTAGAACGCGAAAGCATGTCTGCTTTAAAACAAAACGGAGCTGTAACATTAGCAGATGGTATTACAAGTATTGCAGGAGTAGAAAGTATTTCTACAGGATTAAGCATTGGTAAACCTGTAATTCGTGGCTTAAGTTCTAACCGTGTTTTAGTTTATGCACAAGGCGTTAGATTAGAAAATCAACAATTTGGAGGCGAACATGGATTAGGAATAAATGGCTCAGGAATTGAGAGTGTAGAAATTATAAAAGGACCTGCTTCTCTACTCTATGGTAGCGATGCGATTGGTGGTGTATTATACATTAACCCAGAACGTTTTGCTGTGCAAAATACTTCTTCAGCCGATTTTAATACCAATTATTATAGTAATACTAAAGGCTATAGCACAAATGTAGGTTACAAATCGTCATCAGATAATTTTAAATTTCTGTTTAGAGGAAGTCTGGCTGAACATTCCGATTATAAAACTGAAGATTATCGTGTTACAAACACGCGATTTAGAGAACAAGATTTTAAGGCTGGTTTAGGCTACCAAAAAGAAGGATTTAAAACCGATTTCCGTTACAACGTCAATCATTCAAAATTAGGATTACCTGAAGAAATTGGAGAACAATCTACTGCAAAAACGCCATTGTTACCTTATCAAGATTTAACAAATCATATTTTTAGCTCTAAATCTAAAGTGTTTTTTAATAATTCTAGTCTAGATGTAAACTTAGGCTACACTTATAATGATAGGAAGGAGTTTGAAGAACACCATGACGAAGAGGAACATGACGAAGCACATGAAGATGAAGTGCTAGCTGCTGCTTTACATATGAAACTAAAAACAGCGAATTATAATATTAAATATAATTTACCAACACTTGGTAAATTTGAAACTATAGTTGGTGTTCAAGGCATGCACCAAATCAATTCTAATTATGGTGAAGAGCAATTAATTCCTGATGCAACAACTAACGATTTTGGCATTTTAGCAACATCACATATTCATTTTAATAAAGTAGATGTGCAATTAGGAGCGCGTTACGATAACCGAAATATAAATGTGATTGACGGTCTAAACAAAGAATTTAATAGTATAAATGCTGCTATAGGAGCAAAAACAAATCTCACAGAAAAAGTAGTAGCAAGATTAAATATTGCTTCTGGTTTTAGAGCTCCAAATTTAGCAGAACTCACTAGTTTTGGATCTCACGAAGGTACAAACCGATTTGAAATAGGAAATACTAACTTAAAAAATGAGCAGAACTTCCAAGCAGATTTAGCTTTAGAATATAAAAATGAACATGTTGAAGTTTTTGCTAACGGATTTTATAATAGTATAAATAACTACATTTATCTTACTCCAAACGGGACTTTTATAAACGAAGATCCTGTTTTTAATTACTTACAGCAAAATGCAAATTTATATGGAGGAGAGTTTGGTTTACATTTTCATCCTCATCCTTTAGATTGGTTACACTTCGAGAGTAGTTTCGAGACTGTAACTGGAAAACAAGACAATGGCGATTATTTACCATTAATTCCTGCTAATAGTTTAACAAACACTATTCGTGTAGAATTTGATAAAAAATGGATTAATAAAAGCTATGCTTTTGTAAAACTAAAAAACACTTTCCAGCAAAATAATGTAAGTAATTTTGAAACTCCAACAGGTAGTTACACTTTGTTAAGCGCAGGATTTGGTGGTGATTTTACGGTGTTTAACAATCGGTTATCATTATCTGTTTCTGGTAATAATTTAACTAATAAAACATACATTAATCATTTATCGCGTTTAAAAGGTGACGGTGTTTTTAATATAGGACGCAACATTAACGTTGGATTGAGCTATAAAATATAACGAGTTCAAAATTTTAACAAAACCCAATAGTTTCATTTTTAATTATTGGGTTTTATTGTTTTACTATTGGGGTAATCAATTGTGATGTTGTATCTTTGAAGTGACTTACACAATCTTGTAAACAGGTATATTCCACAGTACAGATTTCTATGAAAACATATGTCAAAACTACCCAAGGAGCATAAATTTATTGATCTTTCAGATTATGGAAGACCAATAGCCAGAGTTATTGCAAACAGCTTAAAAAACACAACACTCACTCCTATTCATGTTACTATTGGCTTTATAATTTCTGGATTATTAGCCATTTATTGTATTCTTAATAACCACTATGAATTAGCTGCATTTTTTCTAATTTTAAAATCTATTTTAGATGCTGCAGATGGTGAACTAGCTCGTGTTAAACAAACACCATCTTATACTGGACGGTTTTTAGATTCAATCTCAGACATTATTTTAAACTTTTTAATTTTCATTACAATCTGCTATATCACAGATACCAGTATCTGGCTTACCATACTTGCTTTTTTAGGAATACAATTGCAAGGCACACTATACAATTACTATTATGTTATTTTAAGGAACAAATTTGATGGAGACACAACAAGTCGTGTGTTTGAAGACAAAATACCAATTGCCTTACCTGGTGAAAAACAAAAACATGTTACTTTCCTTTTTAAGTTATATAAAATATTATATGGTGCATTTGATAGTATTATCTATAAACTAGACCATAATGCTAGCAAAGGCAAAATATTCCCTAATTGGTTAATGTCTAGCATTTCTACCTTTGGATTAGGCTTTCAATTACTAATAATTGCTGTAATGTTAGTATTAGGGTTTAAGCAATTTATTATTCCTTTCTTTTTAATCTATACTCTAATGGTTTTTGTGTTTATTGGTATTAGAAAGATTTTCTACTAAAAAAGCACCCTAAAAAGAGTGCTTCATTTATATATTTATTTACTTCTGTAGATTATAACTCAAGAATTTGCGCAGCATGATCTTTAGTTTTTACCTTATCAATAACATGAACTATTATTCCATTCTCATCTACTAAAAAAGTTTTTCTATGGATGCCATCATAAGTTTTACCCATAAATTTCTTTTCTCCCCAAACTCCAAAAGCTTCAAGAACTTCTTTGTTTTCATCTGCTAATAAATCAAAAGGAAAACCATACTTTTCTTTAAATTTAGTTTGGCGTTTTTCAGAATCTGCACTTACACCTAATATCTCGTAGCCTTTATCCTGTAAAGCTTTATAATTATCTGTTAAATTACAAGCTTCTGCTGTACAACCAGGTGTACTTGCTTTAGGATAAAAAAATATTACTAATTTTTTTCCTTTAAAATCTGATAAAGACACTGGATTACCATCTTGATTATTTACTGTAAAACCTGGTACTTTATCGCCTTGCTTTAATGTATTCATAGTTGTAATTTTGCTTTTCATTTATATGTCTCAAAAATACAACTAATGACTAAACAAGAAAAGGTAGATTTCGTTATAGAAACGTTAAATAAATTATATCCCGAAATTCCTATTCCGTTAGACCATAAAGACCCTTACACTCTTTTAATTGCTGTATTATTATCTGCACAATGTACAGACGTTCGTGTAAATAAAATTACACCTTTGCTATTTGCAAAAGCAGATAATCCTCATGATATGATAAAAATGAGCGTAGAAGAAATCAAAGAAATTATTAGACCCTGCGGATTATCACCAATGAAAAGTAAAGGGATTCATGGTTTATCCCATATATTAATTGACAAACATAATGGTGAAGTACCACAAAGTTTTAAATACTTGGAAGAACTTCCTGCCGTTGGACATAAAACAGCAAGTGTAGTGATGTCTCAAGCTTTTGATGTCCCAGCATTTCCAGTAGACACACATATACACAGGTTAATGTATAGATGGAACTTAACAAACGGAAAGAACGTTACCCAAACAGAAAAAGACGCTAAACGATTGTTTCCTGAAGAAACTTGGAACGACTTACATCTTCAAATTATTTGGTATGGCAGAGAGTACTCTCCTGCTCGCGGTTGGGATTTAGATAAGGATATTATAACTAAGACTATTGGAAGAAGTACTGTTTTAAAGGATTATGAGAAGTCTAAAAGATAACGAAACATCAAATATAGTGGCTTAATAATTGATGTTATGAAGAAAATCTAACCAATGAAAAACGTTCTTATAATACTTGCAATACTATTATTTACGACCTCTTGCTTCCCTGTAAAAATTGCTCCAAATATTGAAACCCATAAAATAACAACAGCTAAAAAGTTTAAAAGAAAACTCCCAAAAGAGGCTTCTTTTATTTTTAATGATCCTAAAAATGCTGGAGAATTCTACGATTATTTAAATGCTAAATATAATTTAGATCATGTTAATGTAGGAGCAAATACACCTTTTAATATTGGTAATGAAACCTATTATTTATCATATAGAGAAGCAGAAAGAGAAACGAAAACTATTAATCTAGCATTAGCAGCTATAGATGCTAAAAGAGAATCTAATGGAAATTCAAGACTTTTTGAAGATGATTACTCTAAAAGAGTAGGTATATGGTATATTTTATTAACTGTTTACGATGATGATTTTAACAACTGTTTAAAACCAGAGTATACAAATAATAAAAAAGTGGTTTTATATTTAGAAGCAATTAGAAAAGAATACTTAAGGACTCAAAACTATTTAGAATTACAATTCAAAAAAAAGTCCTGATTCTCATCAGGGCTTTTTCAGTCTAATTCAGAAGTGCTTCAAACTTCATTTTTTTATAATTTATAACACTTAAAGCCTTGGAATAATTAAGAATGAAACTAATGGTTTCTTCTTTAGGGATCATTTTATTATTTGTTTTAGAATTCTCAGAGTAAATTTTCGCCATGTATTTATTTGTTTATTTCAAATAGATAACGCAGTATTTATTCTAATATTGTATTATTCCTAATTGGTTAAAATAATATTATGCTTTTCTATAACTTTACGCATATTAATTAATGCATAACGCATACGTCCTAAAGCTGTATTAATACTAACTCCAGTACGTTCTGATATTTCTTTAAAACTCATATCCTGATACATACGCATTACCAAAACTTCCTTTTGGTCGTCTGGTAATTCTTCTATTAAACGCCTTACATCTTCCTCAACCTGCTCCTTAATAATTGCTTTTTCAGCATTTAAACTCGTATCACTTAATACAGAAAAAATACTAAAATCTCCACTATTTTGAAACTTTGGCATACGATTACTCTTTCTAAAATGATCGATTACCAAATTATGTGAAATACGCATAACCCAAGGTAAAAATTTACCTTCTTCGTTATATTTCCCTAATTTAAGTGTACGAATAACCTTAATAAACGTGTCTTGAAAAACATCTTCAGCAACATCTCTATCGTAAACTTTCGAGTAGATAAAACTGTAAATACGTTGTTTGTGTCTTTTAATTAAAACTTCTAGAGAAGATTCGTCGCCTTTCATATAACTACTTACTAGAGTAGCATCTGAGATAAGTTCTTTACGCATAATCATTACTTTTAATAGCAGAAGTTAGGGCTTCAGCTTGGGTTAATTAATTTAAAAAGTAATGTTGCGTTATAGGCTTTGTAATAAGATTATTAATATTGAGGTAAATATAACGACAATCATTCCGTAAAAACAAAAAAAATTAAATTTTTAACATTTTATTGTGCAATAAACTGTTTTATAAGCTCCTATTTAAGTGTTATCTTTGTTCTCCTTTTAGATTAAAACACTTATGAACACTAAGCTTTCCGAAGTAAACCCTAAACATAATATTATTATAAAAGGTGCTAGATTGCACAACCTAAAAAATATTGATGTTGTAATACCAAGAAACAAATTAGTTGTAATTACCGGTTTATCTGGTTCTGGAAAGTCTAGTTTAGCGTTCGATACTTTGTATGCAGAAGGTCAAAGACGCTATGTAGAAAGCCTTTCAAGCTACGCTAGGCAATTTTTAGGGCGTTTAAATAAACCGAAAGTAGATTATATAAAAGGCATTGCACCAGCTATTGCCATTGAGCAAAAAGTGAATTCTACAAATCCGCGTTCAACCGTAGGTACAACTACAGAAATTTACGATTATTTTAAGTTATTATTCGCAAGAATTGGTAAAACCATTTCGCCAGTTTCTGGGCTAGAAGTAAAAAAAGATAGCGTTACAGATGTTTTAAATTATATAAAATCTATAGCTCAAGGCGAAAAACTACTACTCCTCGCTCCTATTCATTTAGAAGAAGGGCGTGAAATGAATGACAAACTTAAAGCATTGAATGCGCAAGGTTATGCTAGAATTAAAGCCAATGGAGAGGTTTTACGATTGGATAAAGCTGAAGGTATTACCGAAAAAACCAAAAATCTCTTTTTAGTAGTTGATAGAATTGTAACAAAAGATGACGAAGATTTCTACAATAGATTAGCAGATGCTATACAGACTGCATTTTTTGAAGGTAAAGGCGAATGTTTTATAGAACAATTAAGTGATAACACAACGCGACAGTTTTCTAATAAATTTGAATTAGATGGCATTACTTTTTTAGAACCTAACGTACATTTATTTAGTTTTAATAATCCTTATGGCGCTTGCCCAAAATGTGAAGGTTATGGAGATGTTATTGGTATTGACGACGATTTAGTAATTCCAAATACAGCATTATCTGTTTACGAAAATGCTATTTTTCCTTGGAGAGGAGAAAGTATGAGTTGGTATCGCGATCAACTGGTTAATAATTGTCATAAATTCAATTTTCCTATACACAAACCATACTTTGAATTAGAGCAAAAAGACAAAGACTTAATTTGGACAGGGAATAAGTATTTTGAAGGTTTAAACTCTTTTTTTACTGAGCTAGAAAGTAAAGCTTATAAAATACAGAATCGAGTAATGTTATCGCGTTACAGAGGTAAAACGAAATGTAAAATTTGTAATGGTAAACGTTTAAGACCTGAAGCAAATTATGTAAAAATAGCAGGTGCTACTTTAACCGATTTGGTAGAAATGCCTTTAGATAAACTAACCGTTTTCTTTAAAGAATTAGAACTTAACGATCACGATACAACTATTGCAAAACGATTATTAAAAGAGATTGAAAACCGTTTGGCTTTTTTATCTAACGTTGGTTTAGATTATTTAACATTAAACAGAAAATCGAATACTTTATCTGGTGGAGAAAGTCAGCGAATAAACTTAGCAACATCACTTGGTAGTAGCCTTGTTGGCTCTATGTATATTTTAGACGAACCTAGCATTGGCTTACATCCTAAAGATACTGAAAGACTTATTTTAGTATTGAAAGCATTACGCGATTTAGGAAATACAGTAATTGTTGTCGAGCATGATGAAGACATTATGAAAGAAGCCGACGAAATTATAGATATTGGACCAGAAGCCGGAACTCTTGGTGGACATGTAGTTGCCACAGGAACGTTTAAAGACATTTTAGCTTCAGATTCGTTAACTGCACAATATTTAAATGAAACGCTTAAAATTGAAGTCCCAAAGAAACGACGCACTTCTAAATACAGTATTGAAATAAAAGGTGCTAGAGAGAACAACTTAAAAAATATAGATGTAAGTTTTCCTTTAGGAATGCTAACTGTTATTACAGGTGTTTCTGGAAGCGGAAAGAGTACTTTAGTAAAAAAAATTTTATATCCTGCAATACAAAAGAAGCTTACTGGATTTGGAGATAAACCTGGACAATTTTCAGAATTAAAAGGAAACTTTAGTAATATTAAACATATTGAGTTTGTAGACCAGAATCCTATTGGTCGTTCTTCGCGTTCAAATCCTGTAACTTATATTAAGGCTTACGATGATATTCGTGCACTTTACAGCAAGCAAAAACTAAGTACTATTAGAAATTATGCTGCAAAACATTTTAGTTTTAATGTGGATGGAGGACGTTGCGAAACCTGTAAAGGAGATGGTGAAGTAACTATAGAAATGCAGTTTATGGCAGATGTGCATTTAGAATGTGAAACTTGTAAAGGCAAGCGTTTTAAAAAGGAAGTATTGGAAGTCACTTTTGCAGATAAAAATATAGATGATATTTTAAGCATGACTATTGATGATGCTATTTCGTTTTTTAACGATAACCATGTTACCAAAATAAAAAACAAACTACAACCCTTGCAAGATGTTGGCTTAGGGTATGTAACACTTGGACAAAGTTCTTCTACGCTTTCTGGCGGAGAAGCACAACGTATTAAATTAGCTTCATTTTTAGGAAAAGGAAACACTAAAGAAACTGCTCTTTTTATTTTTGATGAACCTACAACTGGATTACATTTTCATGATATTAAAAAGCTATTAAAGTCTTTTAATGCTTTAATTGAAAAAGGCCATTCTATAATTGTAGTAGAGCATAATTTAGAACTTATTAAATGTGCAGACCATATTATCGATTTAGGTCCAACTGGTGGCGAATATGGTGGGCAACTTGTTGCTTTTGGTACTCCTGAAGAAGTTGTGAAAGTTAGAGCATCTGAAACAGGCAAATATTTGAAAGAAAAATTATAGTCTTTTGGATATTGAAGACATAAAAATAAAAACTAAAATAAGTCCACTATCTAAAGGTGGTTCTAATTTTGAAACTCACGTTCTCTTTAAAAAAAATAATAGTGAACTTGTTATTAAACCTACATTTGGACTCGCTTTATTTGTAGCTGTCTTTACAATATTTAGCATCTGTTTTACAGGATTTCCACTTTACAAATTAATACATAACAAAACAGGCTCTTGGGAATTCAACACACTTTTGTTTGTTGCAGTAGGGTTGATTTTTTTCTGTGTTAGTATGTATTTACTATTCAATTATTTCTCGCCACATGGCTTTGATAAAACTTCCAATAGATATTACAGAGGCTTTAAAAGTATTCAAACTAAAATGTCTGTAGATATAAAATTAACAACCATTGTTGCAATACAAATAATTGGAGAAACAGTCTCAGACGAAGACGGTAACTTTAAAAGTTTTGAACTGAATATCATTTTAAATAATGCGGAAAGATTAAATGTTATTGACCATTCTAATCTTAGAGGTATTATTAACGATGCTGAAATTTTAAGCGAATTCTTAAATATCCCTATTTGGCACGCCGAATCTAATAAAACATAAAAGAAAATAATAGCACTAAAGCTGAAACGATAATTAGAATCGGAAAAAACATCATTGTAGATAAGCTTCCTTTTAAAAAGCTTTTAAACCATCCTTGTTTATAAAACTTTTTTAATGCTATTATAAGATAAAAGAAAACAGATAGAACAATTAAAGAGTCTATGTAATCTGGAATATCTACAATAAAGTTAGTAATAATAACAAGATTAAACACTGTAAATAAGAACGCAAAATAATAAAAACTAAACACTAAATGGTGTGCATAAAGTCCGCGTTTTCTATAAAACAACATCAATATTAAAGCAAAAATTGGTAGTATAAAAAACATTGCTATTGGAGCTGCGTCTAAAAATGCTAAAAGAATACCTCCTCCTTGTTTAGATTTAATAAACTTTAGTGCTTGGCTGTAAAGTCTTTTTGCAAAAGCACTATCATCTTCTTTTAAACCCATTTCTTTTAAAATCTCACTATCAGGGACTTTAGCTTCAATTAAAGAATCTATTTTCTTACCAGAAAAACTAAAGGTGTTTTTTTCATTATTAAAATTTTCATTATTAACTAAAGAATCGACTTGTTTATCTGTTATTCCTGTAAGATTTGAATTCTTTTTAAGTGCTATTCGTGCTTCTTCTATTAAAACAGAATCGACCATTACTTTTGCCTCCAACGCCTTTACAGACAATGAATCAATTTTTGTGTTTTTTTCAAACGATTGTGATAATCCTTTATCAAATTCATTTGCTCCTTTTTTTGCACTAAATGAAAATAAAAAGAAAAACAAAACGGCTGCAAAAAGATACATTTGCCCTGGATGTAAATACAATAAACGCTTTCCTGAAACAAATTTTGTAGCTAAATAACCTGGTCTTAATAATAAAGGAATAAAGCTCTTAAAAAAACGAGCGTCGAAAGAAAAATAATTACTAACAGTATTATAAAACAAAACACCTAAGGTCAATTCCTCTTTTTCATTCATTCCACAATGTGGACAAAAATCGAAATTCTCTCTAAAATCGTTTTCACAATTTTTACAGTTTTTGTATTGAATTGACATAGATTGGTTATGTTGATAAATGTAAATATAATATTAAAATCGAGTTTTTCAATATTAAATCCACTATTATCCTTTCATTAAAACCTTTTAAAACATCAACAAAATCAATAGTTAACAAGTTTGGCACGCGTATTGAAACATTAAAAGCAAATAGCGTAAGCCGAAAAGCTAAAGAGTAGGCACAAAATCTAAAACCTTAATACTATGAAAAAACTAGTACTATTATTTACAGCTTTGTTAATTGGATTAACAACTGTAACAGCAGCAGAAAAAGTTGAATCTGCATCGAAAGGTAAAGATTTAACAAGTAATCGCTACAACAATTACACACAACCAATTCAATTTACAGAGCGTGGTGTAGAATTTTTAATTTTCCCGGATGGAACTTTCGATTTTAATACACATATTGAAGACAACCATTATGATACTGGTTACGACACTGAATATTACAGAAAATCGAATACAAAAAGACGTTCTATTAATACCACTTTTGGTGCTCCTGGAACTCGAGTAAGATATACAACTCCAAGAAGTAGAGGAACAATTATTACACATGACGCTAGCGGAAAAGTAAGACGCATTGGTAATGTATTTGTAAATTATAACCGTATTGGGCAAGTTAAACGCTTAGGCAGTGTTTACATGAGATACAACCGAAGAGGCGTTTTAACACAAGTTGGTGGTCTACATTTAAAGTATAATAGGCGTGGACAATTAATAAGAATTATTGGTCAAGTAAACCACCATAATCATGGTTGTGGTATATGTGGAGGAACATCTTGTTCTACAAACCATTTTGGTAGTTCTCACCAACAAGATAACGATTGGGATAACAATTGGGATAATGACGACGACCATTACTATTATAAGAAAAACGGAAAAGTAACGAAGCAGAAAAAACTTAATAACGAAAAGAGAAAAAGATAATTTCTTCTGTAATTATTAAAATAGAAAAAATCCCACAGGCTTATGGCTTGTGGGATTTTTTATAATTGATATTATTTATTTAACCGAAACAACCTGCGCACGATACATAAAGGTATCTTCAAAACGTTTCAATCTTGGGCTTAATTTTTCGGCAAAAACAAGATATTGACATTTATCTATACTTTCTGGAATACGGTTAATTGCGGCAAAATAGAGTCCTTTTTCAGCAAATTCTGCATCTTCTATAATGTATAATTTTAATTGACTTAAGTCTAAACTATTCATTAAATAGAGCTTGTTTAACCGTTTTGGCGTTGCAATTAAGATATCTTGTCCGTAATAAATTTCTTCACGTTGTTGATCTAGTGTTTGCTCATCGTAAGCTGTGTAAACTCTAAGCGTTCTTGGTTTTATAAACTTCTCGAATTCTTCTTTAAGTTTTAGAGCTTGAGCTTTTGTCTCTACTAAAATTAAAGCACGAGGCGCATCACCAACAGCTTTACATTTTAATTTTTGTAAAACGCTAATTACAATAGTAGTAGTTTTCCCGCAGCCTTTACTACCAATACAGAATACGTTAGCACCTCCTTTAATTACAGGTAATGCTTTCTTTTGCAATGGTGTTGGTGCTTCAAAATCGTTGATTTCTAAAGCTTCTAAAATTTCTGGGTTTAATTTTTTAAAAGACATAAATGCTTACTATCGTTAAGTATGGTGCGAAACTACGTGTTATTCTTCGGTTTACAAAACTACATCCTTTTAGTTTTGGCACGATGCTTGCATTTTAGCTAATATTCAATCTTAAAAACAAACATTATGAAACACTTAATCTACCTATTCTCAGCTTTACTCCTTACGAGTTTTACTGTTAATGCAGACGAAACTAATAACCTAGACGCTTTAGAAAGCAATATATCAACCTCTTATAGAGGTTATGGAAAATCTTTTATTTTTAATGAACAAGGTATAGAATTTTCTATTTATGCAGATGGTCAGTTTGATTTTTACATGCCTAATTATGGTCCTAAAGTAAATGTAACTGTTGGTTCTCCAAATGTAAATATTAGTTTTAACTCTGGTTACGATTATGGTTCTTATGTACAATACGATGAGTTTGGAGCCATTATTCAAATTGAAAACACACCTATTTATTATGATTATTATGGAAGAATAAGCCAAGCTGGAGATGTACGCATAAACTACAATAGTAGAGGTTATATTACTAGTGTTGGTGGATTATATGTCCATTATAACAGATACAATGCATTCGATTACTGTTCTGGTTACATAAACGTTTACAATAGAGCTTATGTTTACAGACCATGGCACATGTATTATGCAGCACCAAGTTTTAACTATTGTGTAGTTTTTAACAGTCCTTACAGACAATATTACACACCTATTCGTTATAACTACAATAGACCTTATACAAACAATTACAGACGTAGTACTGCTGTTGCAAGCCGAAGAGGTAATACAGTAACAAGAAACAGAAGCTATGCTTCTAGAACAGAAGGTAGAACTCGTGTAGCTTCTACTCCAAGAACTAGAACACGTAACAATTCTACTAATTCTACACCTAGAACTAGAGGTAATAATGTAACAGCACCAAGAACGCAAACACGTGGTAACACAACAACATCTACATCAAGACCTAGAGTAAATACAGCAACAAAACCAAGAACGCAAACTCGTGGTAATACAACAACATCTACATCAAGACCTAGAGTAAATACAGCAACAAAACCAAGAACGCAAACTCGTACTAAATCAAAGACATCTACACCAAGAACTAGAACAACACAACGTAGCACTTCTAGAACTCAAAATAGAGTTGCATCTACAAGTAGAAGTACACAATCTAGAACATCTAGACCTTCTTCAAGTACTAATCGCTCATCGTCTAGAAACAAATCTAGTCGTAGATAAAACAAAAGGTATTTATACCAAAAAACCTGCTGCCTTGTTTCCCAAAGCAAGTAGCAGGTTTTTTTACGCAAAACTTGTTTCAGTATCTCTATAACCTGAAACTATCTTCTCAGTATTTTATTTAGAATATTAGAAATGTCTTCTGAAAATCTAAACCTATAGACTACAAATCCATAAATAACAGTAACTATAAAAGATTTAATAATGATATTAATTATAGGATGAAAACTGAATTCCCAAAAGTAAAACGAAGCTGACAGTACTAAGATTAGCAATAATGAATACAATGTATTTACCGAAAATGGGTGCATTTTAAACTTCAAATTTACATACCACACTTTTAAACTTCCATATAATAGCATTGCTAAAAATGTAGCTATTGCTGCTCCATTAATATCGTATATTGGAATTAATATGTAATTTAGAATAACTGCTACTACAATAATTAATACGCCAAAAAAGAGTATGATTCTATAGTAGTTAGAATTAAAAATGATAGAATTATTAATACCCAAAAGATTATCAGATAATTTTACGGTTGCAATTATTATAACTACATACAAAGCCTGACTATATTCTGGCTTTAACATCTCATATAATTGATTGATATTTACTATAATTAATATAAAAATAAGACCACTAACAATTATAAGGTTTAAAGAAGATTTTTTATATAAATCTGCTAATGAAATCTTATCATTCTCATTTAAATACTTAGCTGTTAAAGGATATGTAATTTGATGCATAGCTCTTGCAGGTACTGCAATTACAGCAGCTACAAATACAGCAACATTAAAATAAGCAATTTTTTTTATTTCAATAAGTTTTCCTAACATCGTTTTATCTAGATCTAGCATAAGCATAGCCACAGATCCAGCGATAATAATAAGAAAGCTATACTTTAAAACAGAAAACACCTCAAAATTAAATTTAAAATCGAGCTTTGGGAATCTTATACTAAAAGCATAAAGTTTCATAATCACCATTCTCACTACATAAACTATTGCAATCGCAGTAATAAACTGTTCTACAGTGAGTAATTGATAATGTAACGCTAGTAATAAAAACAAAATACAAACACGATGAAAAATCTCTTTCATTATGTTACCAAAAGCACTTTTAAAATGAATTTTACTCCACGCAAAAAACACCTCAAAATAGGCCATTGCAACAGCAATAACAAAAATTAAGTATGTATAATCTTTAATAATTGCATTTTCTGAAGCTAACCAATTACTAATAGCCTCATAACTAAAAACACCAATAAAACCAATAGGTATAATAGCTATTAAAGGCAAAAAGAGCATTAGTGTAAGAAAACTGTTTTGTTGTTTTTTTGTTTTATAAGACGAATAGAATTTTACTAACGTATTACTAACACCAAACATAAAAAACGGCATCATTACATTAGCAGTAGATAACAAATACCCAACTAAACCGTAATATTCGGGAGTCATAAACTCTGTGTAGAGAAATAATGTATTTACAGCACCTATAGCAAAACCCAAATAGGTTGTGATAGTGTTTTGAATAGACTGTTTTATTACAATTCCCATAGCTTTTTAAAATTCCAAAATTAAAGTTTCAAATTTTATAAACTTACTCTTTAAGAATAACTTCGGATAGTTTTCTAGTTAAATTTTCTCTACTATATTGGCTTAATCCTATTGAATTCGTTTTTAAATTTCCAACTTTAAAGGCTTCAAAATGATTTAAAATTTTGGATTTTAAAGATTCTAAAGCATTATAATAAAAGTAATCTCCAGTGTTGGTTTTCTTGATTATTTTTTCGACATCTGAGCCAGTTGGTCCAATAGCAATTATTGGTCTATTAGATATCATGTACTCAAATAACTTTCCTGGAATAATTGCTTTTGTATCTTCAGAATCTATTTCAATTAATAATAATAATTGTGATTTTTTTTGAAAATTAATAGATTGATTATGTGAAACATATCCAACATTATTTACATAATTAGTTAAACCATATTTTTTTATATTTCTTATAACTTCTTCACTAACTAATCCTACTAAATTAAGCTTAAAACACTTTGCAAAGTCTTGGTTCTCATTCACCAATTCTTTTAAAACTTGCCATAAAATTTCTGGATTTCGTTTAGATAAAAACGAACCAATATGAGCTAAAGTAAATTCCGAATCTAATGTTACAACGCTGCTTTTTGTAACATCGTAACCATTTGTTATAACTTCTATTGGCTTATTAGTTAACTCTTGAAATTCTGTTTTAGTAACTGCACTAGTAACTATAATAGTGTCTGCTGTATTAAGTACTTCACTCTCTAGTTTTTTGTGCTTGTTTTTAGAGGCTTGTGTTAGTTTTAGTTGCTTATGGTAACCAATGGTTGTCCATGGATCTCTAAAATCTGCAATCCAATTAACACCTAATTGCTGTTTTAATTTTAAACCAATAATATGTAAACTATGTGGTGGACCTGTTGTAATAATGGTGTCTATCCCAAAGTCTTGAATATAAGTAGACAGATATCTTACAGATGGTTTTATCCAATTTTTTCTAGCATCTGGAATAAAAAAATTGCCACGAACAAAAAGCATTGCTTTTTGAACAAGACTTTGCTTCTTTTGTTCTGGAATAACACCTTTACTAATAGCTTTAGAGTCTTTAGAAAAGAAATTAGCAAGCTTATAAGGCTCATTAATTGGCTGCTTAAGTATTGTTATATCGCTTGATACTTCATCTAATAAACTATCGTCTGTTTGCGGATAGATAGGATTCGAAGGACAATAAACAATAGGCTCTATACCAAATTTAGGTAAATATTTTACGAATTTTAACCAGCGTTGTACTCCTGGTCCTCCAGCAGGTGGCCAATAATAAGTAATGATTAAAACTTTCTTTTTATTCATTTTTCTTTTTAAACTGAAAAAACAATCCTCCCAAAACAATTAGCCCTAATAAAATAGAACTCGTTAAAGCTATTGAACCTCCTGTTTTTACAACTTGTGGTTCAAACTTAAACTCAATTGTATGTTTTCCTTTAGGCATTTCCATACCTCTTAAAAGGTAGTTTACACGATTGTAATTCGTTATTTCGTTGTCTATATAAGCATTCCAACCGTTTGCGTAATACATTTCTGAAAATACGGCATAACCATTATTTAAATTGTTGGACTCGTATTTAATATAGTTAGGTTGGTATTCTAAAACTTTAATTGAAGCTAACGAATCTACAACATGATTAAATTGTGTTATAGCTTTATTAGGTACTGCTTGTGAAACAGTCTCATAAGTTTCTATAGAACTTCTGTCTACCACAGCTGTTTTCTTAGTATTCAAATCTAGTAAAGAAAGCATCTCTTCGTCTGCTGAATTAACTTCAGTAATATTGTCTACAAACCAAGCATTCCCATTGGCATCTGTATTTAAAAATGGATAAGGTTGTTTATTTTCATCTTCACTAATAATATACTTAACATTAAACATATTAAGCATTTCGGGATGTCTTGTAAATGGGAAGAAATTTGAAAGCTCATCAAAACGTTTCAGCTTTGCTGCATGATAACCATTTATAGTGTTATGAAAATATGGCGCAGATGTTGAACCTGTTGCCATAGCATTTACTTTTTGAGAAATTGCTCGTCCTGTACCAGAGCTAACATCGTACACTCTAAAATGTCCAGATTCGCTTAATATTTTCTTATCTGCATTATTAGCTTGAAAAGGTCTTTGCACCTCTCTGCTTGATACAAAATTCTCAGTATTTACATAGCGTCTATCTACACCAACCAAGTCGAAAAGAATTAAAGCAGCGAAGACAATAATAACTTTTCCTTCGGAAAGCTTTTGTTTTAAAAACATATAAATAGCTC
Source organism: Lacinutrix sp. Bg11-31 (assembly GCF_002831665.1). Classification (NCBI taxonomy): domain Bacteria; kingdom Pseudomonadati; phylum Bacteroidota; class Flavobacteriia; order Flavobacteriales; family Flavobacteriaceae; genus Lacinutrix; species Lacinutrix sp. Bg11-31. The sequence continues at coordinate 818,993 of NZ_CP025118.1, read as the reverse complement.
CTGCTGAAAGTAATACTAGTAATAAAGTACGCAACGTATCTTTTGTGAAAATAGATTTTCTATCTGCTACAATCGCATCTACAAATGGTTGTCCACCACCTTGAGACCAACCTGTATCTCTTATACCTTCAAAATCTAAAACAATTCCTGTGTATCTTAATAATAAGAACAATAAACATAATCCTGTAGTGATTATTGCTGAAAATTTTAAAGCTTTAAATTTATCTTCATCTTTTTCGTAGTCATTAAATAGTCTAACTAATCCAAAGATTGCTAAAACAGGAATACAAAGTTCTAAAAGCACTTGTATTGAGGTAACTGCTCTAAATTTATCGTAAAGTGGCACAAAATTAATGAAGAAGTCTGTTAAGAAACCTAGGTTTTTTCCATAAGACAACAACAACGCCAAAATTGAACCAGCAACTAACCACCATTTTAATCTTCCTTTCACAAGAAATAATGCAAATACAAAAAGAAATAATACTACAGCTCCAACATAAGCTGGCGCTTCTACTATTGGTTGGTTTCCCCAATAAGTAGGAACAGATTTAGCAGCTTCAGCAGCATCCAAAGGAGGAACACCTTGACTTCTATAAAATTCATAAAAAGCAGATTCTTTACCTAAGTCTTCTCCCATTCCGCCACCTAAAAATCTAGGAATAAAAAGATTAAAGGTCTCAAGATATCCGTAACTGTATTCTGTTATTTTTTCTTTTGCTAAACCAGAACTAATGTCTTTTTTAGGTGAGCCATCAGGATTTATGGTTAACTCTGTCTTACTACGTGTACTTTCTTTAGCATATTCTTGTGTTGCCATAATATTGGCAGCGTTTAAACCAATAGCAAGAATTACTGCAGTAAATAAAATACCAACCGATTTAAAAAAATGTGGTAATACTTTTTTCTTATAAGCATCAATTAAATACACAATGCCAAGTACAATAACTAGTAGCATTAAATAATACGTCATTTGAAAATGATTCGCCACCAATTCTAATCCCATGGCAATAGCAGTAACAATAAAACCAAGTATATATTTCTTTCTAAAGGTTAAAACTATTCCGCTTAAAACCAAAGGCATATAGGCAATAGCATGTGCTTTACTATTATGTCCTACACCTAAAATAATAATTAAATAGGTTGAAAAACCAAAAGCTAATGAGCCAAGTGCTGCAAGTTTATAATCTACTTTTAAACATAATAATAGAATATAAAACCCAACAAAATATAAGAAAAGATAATCTGCTGGACGTGGTAAAAAACGAAGTCCTAAATCAAGATTTTTAATATAAGTATGTGGATATCTAGCTCCTAATTGATAGGTTGGCATACCACCAAAAGCACTATTAGTCCAATACGCTTCTTCACCAGTATTCGCTTTAAAATCGCGTTGCTGTTTAGCCATACCATTATATTGCAAAATATCACTTTGTAATATTTGTTTACCTTGTAAGACAGGGCTAAAATAGGCTAATGACAGAATAACAAACCCTACAAACACAAGTAAATGTGGTAAGATTTTTTTTAAAGTTAATTGCATAAATAATAGTATGATTCTTAAAACCGAAAATTAATCAATTTCCTCGTAATCTACATATTCACCAACCGTTTTGTTTGAAGATTTATTTTCAGGCATTTTATCTATAGAGATTTCACCTTCTTGTTGCTTTGGTTGTTCCTGTTTTTGTTGATTGCCAAAACCACGAAATTGTCCTCCAAAACGCTCGGTTGCTTTTTTTGTGAAATATTTAAGTATAAAGGGTCCAAAAAATCTAGATAAGATTTTGAATCCGTAATAAAATAACAATATTATAAGTATGGTCTTTAGTAATCCCATAGAAAAATCAAAATATTAAATGTTGTTATACAAAAATACAACTCTTGTTGAGTAATTTCAGATTTATTTACTTAAAAAATATATAAAATCTCTATATTTGAAGCTAAACCTAGAACTTATGTTTTTAAATAAAACCTATTTAACTATAGTCCTGTGTATTGCTGGTTTAACAGCACATGCGCAATATACAGAAGTTATTAATTCTAATCGACCTGGTGTTTCTAGGTCTGCTTTTTCCGTTGGTACAAATGTTGTCCAGTTTGAAGCTGGTCCATATACAGTAAAAGAAGAACACACACCTTTAAAATATGATGTATCTGGTTTTGGAGTTGATTTTGCAGCACGTTATGGCTTACTTTTTCCTCAATTAGAAATTAATATAGAAGGTGTTTATCAAAATGATACACAAACAGATTACCGTTCTACAATACCTTTAGACTTAAAGCGTTCTAATTTTAAAAACCTAACACTTGGTGCTAAATATTTAGTTTACGATCCTTATAAAAATGCAGGTGAAGAAAAACCAAATATTTTTAGTTACCATGCGAACAAACGTTTTAAATGGAGTAATTTAATTCCTGCTGTTGCCGTTTATGTTGGCGCAAACTTTGATTCTGCAGATAATCCATACACTGCTCCTGGAGTAGAAGGTTTTAGCCCTAAAGTAATGGTTGCAACACAAAATAATTTTGCTAGCGGTTGGGTATTGGTAATGAACTTTTCTAAAGATAGAATTGGAACCGATTTTTCAGATTTTCAATACATAATTACTTTAACAAAAGCTATTAATGAGCAATGGGTTTTGTTTGGAGAAACACAAGGAATACATAGTGATTTTTATGCAGACAATCTTTTTAGATTTGGTGGCGCTTATCTTTGGGGCAAAGATTTTCAGTTAGATACAGCCGTAACGTTTAATACTAAAGATACGCCTTCAGTTTTCGGATTAAATTTAGGAGTTTCTTATCGTTTAGATTTCCATAAAGATCCAGGAATGGATAATGGAACATCTGCAGAAGAAGAGGCAGAACGTAAAGCCAATAAAAAACGTAAGAAGAATAAAAAGAAAGGTGATGATGCTTCTCCTGACAGCGATAACAAACGTAAAAAAGAAACTCAGGACATAGATTTTGATGATGAGTAATGCCTATGATTACAACTAAACTAGTAACTACCAAAAAGGACTTAAAGACCTTTGTTAAATTTCCGTTTTCGCTATATAAGGACTCTAAATACTGGGTCCCTCCTATTATTAGCCAAGAGATGGAGACTTTTAACAAAGACAAGAACCCTATTTTTAATGATGCTGAAACCACATTAATTCTTGCCTATAAAGGCGATAAACTTGTTGGTCGCGTAGCAGCCATTATTAATTGGTTGGAAGTAAAAAACCAAAAACATCTTAAAATGCGTTTTGGTTGGTTCGATTTCATAGATGATTTAGAAGTGTCTAAAGCGCTATTAAATGAAGTAAATAGAATTGGAAAACAACATAATCTAGAATATACTGAAGGCCCAGTTGGGTTTTCGAATTTAGATAAAGTTGGAGTGATGACCGAAGGTTTCGACCAAATTAGTAATATGATAACTTGGTACAACCATGAGTATTATGTAAAACATTACGAAGCACATGGTTTTACTGTAGAAAAAAGTTATTCTGAAAGCAAATTTCCTTTTGTAAACGTAAAACCTGAAAATTTTAAAAAAGCGCAAGAGCTTATAAAAAGACGCTACAAATTAACTGCATTACAACTTACTAAAACATCTGAAGTGATGCCTTACGTCGATAAAATGTTCGATTTGTTTAATGCTTCTTATGAAAGTTTATCTTCTTTTGTTGAAATAACAGACATACAAAAAGCGTATTTTAAAAAGAAATTTATCTCATTTGTAAATCCCGAATACATAAAGTTTGTAGTAGACGAAAATGATGATATGGTCGCCTTTGCTATTGTAATGCCAAGATTTGCATCTGCATTACAAGAGATGAATGGCAAATTGTTTCCTTTTGGTTTTGCTAAATTATTAAAAGCAAAAAAACATAGCAAAGATGTAGTTTTCTACTTAATTGGTGTGCATCCAGAATATCAAAACAAAGGTATTCATGCCGTGATATTTAATGAATACTATGAAACATTCAGGCAAAAAGGAATTATTAATTGCTACAGAACTCCAGAGTTAGAAGATAATGAAGCTATCCATAAAATTTGGAAACATATTGAAACTGTTGTAGTAAAACGTAGAAAAACATTTAGAAAGAATATTATTTAAGACTTTTTAACAAAATAAAAAAAATCCAATTCTTACGAATTGGATTTTTTTTATAATAGGTTGAAATAGAAATTATTCTCCCATTGCTTTTATTAAAGCAGCAGACATTCTTTTATAAGTTCCATTTTCTAAACGTGTTCTAATAGCATCAAAAGCATCTAATGTTTCATTTACATCTTGAATTGTATGTGTTGCTGTAGGAATCATACGTAATAATATTAATCCTTTTGGTATTACTGGATATACTACAATAGAACAGAAAATACCGTAATTCTCACGTAAATCTCTTACTAAAGCCATAGCTTCAGGAATACTTCCTTTCAAGTAAACTGGTGTAACACAACTTTGTGTTGTACCAATATCGAATCCTCTTTCTTTTAGTCCTGATTGTAATGCATCTACAATTTTCCATAAGTTTTCTTTTAACTCAGGCATTGTACGTAACATATCTAAACGCTTTAAAGCACCTACTACCAATTGCATTTGCAAAGATTTTGCAAACATTTGAGAACGCAAGTTATACTTTAAATAGTCTATAATTTCTTTATCTGCAGCAATAAAAGCTCCAGTACTAGCCATAGATTTTGCGAAAGTTGCAAAATAAACGTCTATATCATCTTGAACTCCTTGCTCTTCTCCTGCTCCAGCACCTGTTTTACCAAGTGTACCAAAACCGTGAGCATCATCAACAAAAAATCTAAAGTTATATTTTTTCTTAAGAGCAACAATTTCTTTTAAACGTCCTTGTTCTCCACGCATACCAAAAACACCTTCAGAAATTACTAAAATTCCTCCTCCAGTTGTTTCTGCCATTTTTGTAGCACGCTCTAAGTTTTTTTCTAAACTTTCAATATCGTTGTGCTTGTAAGTAAAGCGTTTACCGTGGTGTAATCTCACACCATCAATAATACATGCATGTGCATCTACATCGTAAACAATAACATCGTCTTTAGCTACTAAAGCATCTACAGTAGATACCATACCTTGGTATCCAAAATTTAATAAATATGAAGCTTCTTTGTTAACAAAGGCTGCTAATTCATTTTGAAGTTGTTCGTGTAACTCCGTATGACCAGACATCATTCTAGCTCCCATTGGGTAAGCCGAACCATATGCAGCTCCTGCTTCAGCATCAACCTTACGCACTTCTGGATGATTTGCTAAACCTAAGTAATCGTTAATACTCCATGTAATAACATCTTTACCTTGGAATTTCATTCGGTTAGATATTTGTCCTTCCAGCTTTGGAAAAACAAAATAACCTTCAGCTTGCTCAGCCCATTTTCCTAATGGTCCTTTATCTTTATATATTTTTGCGAATAAATCTTTCATCTGTACTTTGTTAGTTTAGAATTTACAAAATTAAGCAATTCTACGTTTTTTGCATAATATTTTCACACTCAATTAACAACATAAAAAAAACTGACACCATTTTACTAGTATCAGCTTCGATATTTATTATAAAATCACTTTTATTTTATGAATTGAATACTTTGTGCTGCTTCCGCATTTACGCTATCAAAAAAGCCTTGTTCTCTCATCCATTTATCGCTATAAATCTTACTCATATAGCGTGATCCATGATCTGGAAAAATAACAACTATATTATCTGAATCTTTAAACTCACCAGATGCACTTAGTTGTTTTATAGCTTGCATTGCTGCTCCAGAAGTATAGCCTACAAAAAGGCCTTCGGTTTTTGCTATTTCTCTTGCTGTATGTGCACTTTCTTCGTCTGTAACTTTTACAAACTTATCAATAGCGTCAAAATCTGTTGCTGTTGGAATTAAATTTTTACCTAAACCTTCAATACGATATGGATAAATTTCTTTATCATCGAACTCTCTAGTTTCATGATATTTTTTTAATACAGAACCAAAAGCATCAACACCAATAACTTTAATATTTGGATTTTGTTCCTTTAAATACTTAGCAGTACCCGAAATAGTTCCTCCAGTACCACTACAAGCTACTAAATGTGTTATTTTACCTCCAGTTTGATTCCAAATTTCTGGTCCAGTTGAAGCATAATGTGCATCTATATTTAACTGATTGAAATATTGGTTTATATAAACTGAACCTTTCATTTCATCGTGTAAACGTTTTGCTACTTGGTAGTAAGACCTTGGATCGTCTGCGCTAACATTTGCTGGGCAAACATAAACCTTGGCTCCCATATTCTTTAGCATATCTATTTTATCTGCTGAAGATTTTGAGCTTACTGCAAGAATACAATCGTAACCTTTAATAACACTTACCATTGCAATACTAAACCCTGTATTACCAGAAGTAGTCTCAATAATAGTGTCACCAGGCTTTAATATACCTTGCTTTTCTGCTTGTTCAATAATGTATAGTGCTATTCTGTCTTTTGAAGAATGTCCTGGATTGAAAGCTTCAACCTTAGCTAAAAAATTTCCTTTAAATTCCGAAGTCATTTTTTTTAGTTTTATCATTGGTGTATTGCCAATTAAGTCCAATACATTATCAAAAACCTGTTTGTCGTGTGTCATAAACAATATTTGATCAGTTACTTTTAGTTAGAAATGCAACTTAAAACCTTGCAAAAATAAGACTTTTTTTTTTAACAGTTAATTCCTTCTAAATCAAGTAAAAACGCATATTCTAATGCTACTTCTTTTAAACTTTCAAAACGCCCTGATGCTCCACCATGTCCAGCTTCCATGTCTACATAAAACAATAATTTGTTAGTGTCTGTTTTCAATTCTCTTAATTTTGCTACCCATTTTGCTGGTTCGAAATATTGTACTTGAGAATCGTGTAAACCTGTTGTAACTAAAATGTTTGGATAATTTTTAGGCGTCACATTATCGTAAGGTGAGTACGATTTCATATAATCATAGTATTTTTTATCATTTGGGTTTCCCCATTCATCGTACTCTCCCGTTGTTAATGGTATAGTATCGTCTAGCATTGTCGTTACAACATCTACAAAAGGTACTGCGGCAATTACGCCATTATATAACTCTGGATTTAAGTTAATTATAGTTCCCATTAATAAGCCACCTGCACTTCCTCCCATAGCATATAAATGCTGTGGAGATGTATAATTTTCTTCTATTAAAAAATTAGAACAATCTATGAAATCTGTAAAAGTGTTCATTTTAGTAAGTAATTTACCATTTTCGTACCATTCTCTGCCTAAATACTCTCCTCCTCTTATATGTGAGATTACATAAATAAAGCCTCTATCTAATAGACTTAATCTAATGGTAGAAAAATATGGATCTATTGTTGAACCGTAAGAGCCATAAGAATATTGTAAAACAGGATTTTTACCGTTTAATTCTATTCCTTTTTTATAAACTATAGACATTGGTACTTTTACACCATCACGAGCTGTTGCCCAAATACGCTTAGATTCATAATTATTTTTATTAAACTCACCTCCTAAAACTTCTTGTTCTTTCTTTACCGTTTTAGCCTTTGTTTTAAAATTGTAATCTATTACAGAACTTGGTGTTGTTAATGAGTTATATCCATAACGCAATTCGTTACTATTAAAATCCGGGTTGTTACCTAAACCAGCGGTATAGGTTTCGTTATCGAATGCTAAATGATAATCTTCTTCACCATTCCAGCTAATAATTCTTATTTTATTTAGCCCGTTTTCACGTTCACTTACTACAAGATAATCTTTAAAGATTTCTATATCTTCTAGTAGAACTTCTTTTCTATGTGGTAGCACATCATTCCAATTTTCCTTTGCGGTATTGATTTCAGATGTTTTTTGAAGCTTAAAATTAGTGGCATCATCCTTATTCGTAATAATATAGAAACTATCCTTATAATGTGCGATTGAGTATTCTAATTCGCGTTCTCTTTCTTGAAATACTTTAAATTCACCATCAGGTGTATCTGCTTTTAAAATGCGATATTCTGAAGTTAATGTACTCGAAGATCCAATAACGATATACTTTTTAGATTTTGTTTTATACACAAATGAATTAAATGTATCATCTGTCTCATTAAAGATCAAAATATCTTTTGATGCTTCGGTATATAATTTATGTTTGTATATTTTGTCTGAACGCAAGGTTACTTCATCTTTCTTGGTATAAAACAATGTTTTATTATCGTTTGCCCAAGTAGAACTCCCAGTTGTATTTTCTATTTTATCTGGAAAAACTTCACCTGTCTTTAAACTCTTAATTTGAAGCGTGTATTGTCTTCTACTCACTGTATCTAAGGCAAAACTAGCCATTGTATTATCGGGACTTATTGACACTCCTCCTAACTTAAAATAAGCATGATCTTTAGCCATTTCGTTACAATCGAAAATAATTTCTTCTGGTGCTTCTAAAGTTTCTTTTTTTCTTGTATAAATAGGATAGTCTTTTCCTTTTTCGAATTTAGTAACGTACCAATATCCATTTAGTTTGTATGGCACAGAACTATCATCCTCTTTTATTCTACCTTTCATTTCCTCAAAAAGGTCTTTTTGAAATGTTTCTGTATGCTTTAAAACAGATTTAGTATAAGTGTTTTCTGCATTAAGATGATCTATAACATTTTGATCTTCTCTATCGTTCATCCAGAAATAATTATCGATACGTATATCGTTATGTTTCTCTAGAGACTTCGCTATTTTTTTTGCAATTGGAGGATTGATTACTATTGTAGATTCTGACATGTTTTGATTTTGATTACAAGATTATGTTACATCATTAATAAAAGATTTAACATGCAACAAAAGTAAAACTTAAAGCTAATAAAAGTGTTGGATTTTTCAATAGATATTATATTGGTTATTAACTATTGAATTTTATAAATTTGCAGCTACATTAATACAAAATAAAATTATGTTTGGAGATTTAGCAGGAATGATGGGTAAACTTAAAGAAACTCAACAAAAAGTAGAGGACACTAAAATAAGATTAAACACTGTTTTAGTAGATGAAGAAAGCAACGACGGTTTATTAAAAGTAACCTTAACTGCAAATAGAACAATAAAAGCTATTACAATAGAAGATTCTTTATTAGAAGATAAAGAGCAATTAGAAGATTATTTAATACTAACTCTAAACAAAGCGATCGAAAAGGCCTCTCAAATTAATGAAGCAGAATTAGCTGCGGTAGCAAAAGACGGTATGCCTAGTATTCCAGGAATGGATATGTTTAAATAAATAGTTTAAGCATTAAATAATACTATTATTAATAAAGCCTCACTCAATATAAATATTGAATGAGGCTTTATTTTATAAATACAATTACGAATATTAGAGTATGCTATTTAAGGGCATTAAAGTAAATACTTCTATAATACCAAAAAGTATATATCTAACTACACCAAGTTATAGGCTTTTAAGTATATAACAAAAAAAAGAAGCCCGAAGGCTTCTTTTTTTATATAAATGAAATAAGAATTACATCTTAGTTAGCATTGATAACTCTAAATTGAGTTCTTCTATTTGCTAAGTGTTCTCTTTCTGTACAAGAAACACCATCAGAACATCTGTTAGCTAATCTAGACTCACCATATCCATTAGAAACAATTCTTGAAGAATTGATTCCTTTAGAGATTAAGTAGTTAGTTACAGCTTGTGCTCTTCTTTCAGATAAAGATCTGTTAGATGAAGCAGAACCTCTAGAATCTGTGTGAGATGCAATCTCTACAGAAACTCCGTTTTGTAATACTGGTAATAATTTAGCATTAATCTCAGCTTTAGCAGCAGGAGTTAAAGTTGCAGAACCTAATAACCAGTTTATGTTAAGATCGTTATACTCAACGATTTTACAATCAACTTCTTTCCAAGTAGTTAAACCACCTTTTGTTTGTAAAACTTCTTTAGTAACTGTTTTATTAACAGCAGGAATAGTAACTTCTTCTACTCTAGCATCACTAGCTAATATCGTTCTCTTTAAAGACGAAGTCTTTTGCGCTATATCAATTACTCTAGTTGTAGGAGGAGTACTCATTACTGTACGCTTCATAGTTTTAGTTACAGCAGGAATATCTATAGATCTTGTAGATTCTGGAGTAACAACAGTTTTTCTAATTGTAGTTGACTTAGAAGGAATATCGATAGCTCTTGTTGTAGGAGGTGTTGCCATAACAGTACGCTTTAACGTTTTAGTAGTAGCTGGAATTTCTGTTACTCTTGTTGTAGCAGGCGTTACTAATGTAGTACGCTTCATTGTTTTAGTAACTGCAGGAATAGCAATAACTCTTGTAGTTGGAGGTGTTACCATTACAGTACGCTTAACTTCTTTAGTTACAGCAGGAACATCGATAGCTCTTGTAGTTGGAGGAGTTACCATTACTTGTCTAGTAACCTCTTTAGTAACTTGAGGAATATCAATAACTCTTGTAGTTGCAGGAGAAACTAATACTGTCTTCTTGATAGTTTTAGTTACAGCAGGAATAGCTATAGTTCTTGTAGTAGCAGGCTGAGTCATTACAGTACGCTTAACTTCTTTAGTTACAGCAGGAATATCAATTACTCTTGTAGTTGCTGGAGTTTGCACAACTCTTCTTGTATAAGTTCCCATACCACAATCTGCTGAATTTGAACTTCCATTATCACAACCAGGAGTTGTAACTACAGACGCATCATTAGATAAAGTAGTAGTATTAACTGTAATGTTTTGAGCTGGTACATTTTTATAACACCAGTATCTACAATCGTTAGGATCACTAGACTGACAATCTGCAGCAGGAGTATCACTCATTCCCCATTTAGCAGTAGCTGGCTTAGTTTCAATAACTTGGTAATCTGTAGAAAAACTAGCAGGAACTACTTTTAAAGTATTTCCAAATTCTCTTTTCTTATAAGATAAAGTTTCAGTTCCCCATTTTGCAGGTATAACTTCTAAACGTTGGCTAGCATTTTGTACTACAACAGTTTCAGTTTCGCTACCATATTGAGCAGGAATAATTTCTAATCTAGAAGATGCTGGTTGAACAACAATCTCTACACTTTCAGTTCCCCATTTTGCAGGTATAACTTCCATACGCTGACCAGCAGCAGTAACAACTACAGTTTCTGTTCTTGTCTCGTATTGAGCAGGTACTGTTTGTAGTTTTTGGTAAGCTTGTTGTACAATAACAGTTTCTGTTCTTGTCTCGTATTGAGCAGGCACAACTTCTAAACGCTGACTAGCCTCAGTAACAACAACTTCAAACATTTCTGTTCCTAGTTTTGCAGGTACAACAGATAAAGTTTGTCCTCCTTCAGATGTAGTAACATCAAAAGATTGAGTTTCGTACTGTGCAGGTACTACTGCTAATTCTTGATATCCTGGTTGGATAATCATTTCCTCAGTAGTAGAATCTGTAGATCCAGCTACTTTCTCAAGTCTTTGAGCAGGTCCTTGAACAGTAACCTCGAAAGTTTGTGTTTCGTACTGTGCAGGCACAACTGATAATTCTTGACCAGCAGACTGAACAACAACTTCTTCGTTCTCTGTTCTGTACTGTGCAGGTACTACTTTTAATTTTTTGTAAGCTGGTGCAACTTGAATAGTCACATCTTGATTTACCCATACATCTGGTGTTACACAACGTACGTAACATTTTCCTGGTTCAGGATTTGTAGGTAAATCTTGTGCGATTGCCACTGTACAGATAACAAAAGATAAGATTGTTAGTAATGCTTTTTTCATTTTTTTAATAATTTTAAATGGTTATTTTTAATGTTAAATAGGCTAAATAAGTATTCAGCCTTTCTCTAATTTCGGGTAAAAATAATTGCAAACAAATTATTAATTCAAATAATTATTATATTTCTATAACAATTCGATGAAGTGTTGAAAAACTCCGTTTAACATTTAGTTAACGTTTTTCAACTCTAATAATCAATGGTTTACGTTAATGCCTTTTTTCAATTTACAACCCTATTAATTCATTTAAAAAAACTTTATGCATTTTATTTGTATAGTCTAAATGCGTAACAATTCTTAGTTTACCTTGTCCCATGTTACTTATATGTATATTCTTATTTTTTAGCAACTGTAAAAACACTTCTTCTCCAAATTCATTATTTAATGTAAATATTACAATATTGGTTTCTACTGTCTCAACCTTATCTACATAAGATGCTTTTTTTAAAACAGACGCTATTTCTTTTGCTTTTTTATGGTCTTCTATTAAAGCTTCCATATTGTGTTCTAAAGCATACAATGCAGCAGCTGCTAAAAAACCAACTTGTCGCATACCTCCACCAAGAATTTTTCTAATTCTTATGGCGTTTTTCATTAAATATTCGTCTCCTATTAATATGGACCCAATTGGGCAACCTAATCCTTTACTAAAACAAACAGAAATAGTATCGAATAATTCACCATAGTCTTTAGCTGTTTCTTCCTTTACAACTAGAGCATTCCAGAGTCTTGCTCCATCTAAATGAAATCCTAAGTTATTAGCAGTGCATACTTTTTTAATTTTTTTTAATTCATTAAAATCCCAACACGCTCCTCCTCCTTTATTAGTTGTATTCTCTATTTCTACTAATGTTGTTAATGGGCTATGGTAAAAATCTGGTGGATTTATAGCCTCTTCAACTTGTTGTGCAGTAAACATGCCTCTTTCTCCATCTAGAAGTTTACAAGACACTCCACTATTAAAGGACGCTCCTCCTCCTTCGTAATTATATATATGTGCATATTTATCGCAAATTACTTGATCTCCAGGATTGGTATGTAGTTTTATTGCTGTTTGGTTTGCCATGGTTCCGCTAGGAAAGAACATAGCATGAGATTTCCCAAATAGTTTAGCAACTCTAGCTTCAAGTTCATTAACGGTTTCATCTTCCTTATATACATCATCTCCAACTTTTGCGTTCATCATTGCATTTAGCATGCCTTTAGATGGTTTTGTAACAGTATCGCTTCTTAAATCAATTTTCATTTGTATTCTTTTATTATTTATAATTTTCAGATGGAATTTGTTATTATATATTTCAATTTGAAACATTTTTTATTGAGGCATAATTCATATCTAATATTTTTCAGCATAAAACTATAAAATAAGTGTGTAATAATTTATTTATCATCCCATAAATTCTATTTTTGTTTTAAACATATATATTATGATAACTCAAGATCAAATTAAGGATCTCTCACAACGCCTGACTAAGTTAAGGCAATATCTTTGACATAGATGCTAAACTTATAGAAATTAGCAATGAAGAGGAACAAACCTTTTCTCCCGATTTCTGGAACGACTCTAAAGCTGCAGAAATTATAATGAAATCTCTTCGTGTAAAGAAAAGATGGGTTGAAGATTATAATGCTGCTAATACACTTATTGAAGATTTGGAAGTTATTTACGAATTCTTTAAAGAAGATGAGGCTACTGCTAAAGATGTTGAAAACCGTTTTGAAAAAGCGCTAACTTTAATTGAAGATTTAGAGTTTAAAAATATGCTTTCTGAAGAAGGTGACAGCCTAAGTGCTGTACTTCAAATTACAGCTGGAGCTGGTGGTACCGAGAGTTGCGATTGGGCAGAAATGCTTATGCGTATGTATTTAATGTATGCCGAAAAAAATGGATTTAAAGTTAAAGAACTTAACTTCCAAGCTGGTGATGTTGCTGGAATTAAGACGGTTACTGTAGAGATTGAAGGCGATTTTGCTTTTGGTTGGCTTAAAGGAGAAAATGGTGTGCATAGATTAGTACGTATTTCTCCGTTCGATAGTAATGCGAAACGACATACTAGTTTTGCTTCTGTTTATGTATATCCATTGGTTGACGACTCTATAGAAATTGAAATAAATCCTGCAGATATAGAAATTGTAACTGCACGTTCTAGTGGTGCTGGTGGACAAAATGTAAATAAAGTAGAAACTAAAGTACAATTAACACACAAACCTTCTGGAATACAGATTTCTTGTAGTGAAACACGTTCGCAACACGATAACAGATCGCGTGCCATGCAAATGTTAAAATCTCAGTTATATGAGATTGAGTTACAAAAGCAATTAGCGCAGCGTCAAGATATTGAAGCTGGGAAAATGAAAATTGAATGGGGAAGCCAAATTAGAAACTATGTCATGCATCCATACAAACTAGTTAAAGATGTTAGATCTGGACACGAAACCGGAAACGTTGATGCCGTTATGGATGGTGATATTACACCGTTTTTAAAGGCCTATTTAATGATGATGGGACAACAAACATCAGAATCTAATCAATTATAATACTAAAAGTTAAATATGATTAAAATATACCATAATAACCGTTGCAGTAAATCGCGTTGCGGATTAGAGGTTTTAGAAAAATCTGGTAAAGACTTTGAGGTCATTAAGTATTTAGAAAATGTGCCAACTAAAAAAGAGCTAATTAAGCTTATTGAGATGCTTAATATTAAGCCTATAGATTTGGTAAGAAAAAACGAAGCAATTTGGAAGTCTAATTTTAAAGGTAAAGACCTTACCAACGACGCTATTGTAAATGCAATGATTGAACACCCAAAACTTATTGAAAGGCCAATTGTAATTAATGGCAATAAAGCTGTTATAGGTAGACCTCCAGAACTTATTTTAGATATTATTTAATAAAAATTAAGCCTTGTAAATTACAAGGCTTTTTTATTTAACAAACCTTTAACCAAACACAACTAAACCTTAGGCTATTTTTACAATCTTATTTACTAAACCACAAGAAATGCACAAAGTAATAATCACCACCATTTTAACCGTTTTTCTATCCTTTTTTGCTTCTGCTCAAAAAGAAGTTTCCGTTACCGGAAAAATTCTAGAACAAGATACCAACATACCTTTAGAATGGGCTACTGTTGTAATTTCTAATACAGATGGCAAAATAATAACTGGTGGCACAGCTAACGAAAAAGGAGAATTTAACTTCACTGTTAATACTGGAACTTACAATGTGTCTTTCGAGTTTATTAGCTTCGAAAAAACTACCATTAGTAATAAGGTAATTAATAAAAATTTCGACTTCGGAACGATATATCTTAAAGAAGATGCTACTACTTTAGAAGAAGTAGAACTTATTGCAGAAAAAACTACCGTTGAGATTAAACTCGATAAAAAAATCTATAATGTTGGTAAAGACTTAACTGTTAGAGGAGGAACCGTTAGTGATGTTTTAGACAATGTACCTTCTGTTTCTGTAGATGTTGAAGGAAATGTTGCGCTACGCGGAAACGATAATGTACGTATTTTAATTAACGGAAAACCATCTGGTTTAGTTGGATTAAACTCTACAGATGCTTTGCGTCAACTTCCTGCTGAATCTATTGAGAAGGTTGAAGTTATTACATCACCTTCAGCAAGATATGATGCAGAAGGAACAGGAGGCATAATAAACATTATTTTACGTCGTAGTAAATTACAAGGCTTAAATGGAGCTATTACTGCAAATGCTGGTTATAATCCTTCAGCAGGAATTAATGGAAACATAAACTATAGAACAGGAAACGTCAATATTTTTAATACTACTGGTTATAGTTATAGAGAAGCTCCAGGAAATTCGTCTTCTTCTACTCTTTATAAATCTAGTGGTAACTATTTAGATGAAAGTAACACGTACGATAGACAACGAAAAGGTTTAACTACTAACCTTGGTGTAGAATGGTATGTGGACGATTCGGCTTCTTTAACAACGTCTATTTTGTATAGAGATAGTAATGATAATGATTTGAATACAAATATTCTAAAACAATATGATAGCAGCAGAAACCTATTATCTACAACTACGCGTTTAGATCCAGAAACCGAAGATGATAAAACAGTACAATATGCTTTAAATTTTCAGAAAAATTATGAAGACAGTGGACATAAGCTAACTTTCGATTTTCAATATGAAGACAGCCAAGAGAATGAAAACTCTCTAATTTCGGTAAATAATCTAGCTGTAGAAAATGTTGCTACTTTAGAAGGTCAAAGTCAAATATTATTACAAACAGACTACGTTTTGCCAATTGGAGAAAATAGTCAATTTGAAGCTGGTTATAGAGGTAATTTTGATGATACAACAACAGATTTTAAAGTTGATACACTTGACATAAACACTAACCAATTTGTAAAACATCTAGGACTAACAAACGTGTTAAACTTTCAACAACACGTAAATGCAGTTTACACGCAATATGGTAGTAAGTTTAATAAATTTTCGTTTTTACTAGGGTTACGTTTAGAGAATACAAGAATTACCATAGATCAACCTACAACTGGAGAATTAAACAAAAAAAACTTTACAGGTTTATTTCCTACAGTAAACTTAAGTTACGAATTTAACGAAAAAGAAAACCTTACTTTAGGTTATGCAAGACGTTTAAGAAGACCAAGAGGTTATTTTTTAAATCCGTTTCCTTCTAGAAATAGTGTTACCAACTTTTTTCAAGGCAATCCAGATTTAGACCCTAGTTACTCTGGACAGATAGATTTAGGGTATTTAAAACGTTTTGGAAAATTTACGTTTAACACTTCTACTTATTATTCTCATGCAACAAATGCCTTTAGCTACATTAGTTTCGACACTGGAGAAACAGCAAATGTAAATGGTGAAGAGTTATCTATTATAAAACGTACACCTATTAATTTAGCTACCGAAAATCGTTATGGTTTTGAGTTTACTTTAACATATAATCCGTCAAGAAAATGGCGTGTAAATGGTAATTTTAATTTCTTTCAAAATGAAACAAAAGGAACAACACCAAACGGTTTATCTTTAGACAATACTAACAACAGTTGGTTTGCTCGTGTAAGTAATAAGTTCACCTTACCAGCAAATATAGACTGGCAAACCAATTTAAGTTATAGAGGTCCAAGTGCAGATGCACAAAATACAAGACAAGGTGTTTTTAGTACAACAATGGCTTTTAGTAAAGATTTATTTAAGGAAAAAGCATCTATCGCTTTTAATGTTAACGATTTATTTAATAGTAGAAAAAGAATACAAGAAACGACTACTCCAACCTTTGATGCCGAAAGCGAATTCCAATGGAGAGAACGTAGTTTTAACCTTTCTTTTACTTACAGATTTAACCAGAAAAAGAAACGAGAACAACGTGGAAATTATGGAGATGGAGAAGGTTTTGAAGGGTAGAAAAGTCTTCAGTATGCAGTTGGCAGTAATCAGTATTTACTCTTTTTAATAAAAAAGTGTTCATGAAAAACATAGATAGACTCTAGTCTTACTGACAATACAAAAAAACAACGTTATTAAGAGGAGTTTACGACATGGTGATTTATTTTGTAATTCAAAATATTACCACAGCAAATAAAAAAAATTACTTCGCACTGACGATAAAAAACAAAAAAAGGGAAACTTATAAATAAGTTTCCCTTTTTAATATTATAATAAAATTAGTTAAGCATTACGCTTAGCTTTTTTTTCTTCTTTAATTTCGTTAAGACGTTCTAATATACTTCCGCCAATCCAGTAAGGAATAACAAAAGAAACTAAAAATATCATTAACCAGAAACCTATAGTTAATATTGTTAAAAATGCTAAAAAGCCTAAGTATTGATCGAATTCGAACATAATTGATTGTGTCTTGTTTTAAATATAAAGCAAATATAAGTTAAACTCTTTTTTTATACAATATAAAGTTTGAAATTATTAACAGCTTTGTTAACAGAATTCACTTATTCCCTTTTCCTCAATCTTAAATTTAATTTAAGAGCACCAAGAATTGCTCCTAAAGCAATCAATAATGATGATAGTTTGTTATAGTTATCACTAGATACTACTTCGTAAATAATAAAAAAAGAAGCAAAAAGACAAATAAAAATAATAACATAAGACATCATTATCATTAAGCTTTTAGAAAATTGGTCTGGTATTTTCGAACCGCCTTTCATCCAATTTAATTGCTTTATTGGCACTATACTTATTCCATAATAAAACATATGAAACCCAAGATTAAGAATGAATAGAATACCTAAACGTTCACGAATTGAAGAATCTTCAAATGGTATCATAACTAAAATAAGGCTTAATACAATTATAAAGTAACCTACTAGTTTATAAAACTGATGGATTTTTTCTTCTCTCAAAATTGTTTTAAAGTTTTTCATCATAAACAAACGAAGTTAACTTTTAAAACCAATAACTAAGAAAAAGCGTAAGTAAATTATGTTTAGAAACACAATACTCTTACGTACTACATTTTAATTTATTTCAATGTTAAATGCTCAAAAAACTGGCAATATGGTTTCTTTTCGAGATGTAAGTAGCATCTCCTATTTTAGATTCAACTACGAAAACGATTATTTCGCTGCTACAGACAAGGATTGTACTCAATGTTAAATTTTATAAAATTGGATTTACTTTCTAAAACGATTAAAGTTACTTTTTATAAAAAATTCCAAATCAAATCATTTCAATTAAAACTCTTAAAACTTAAACCAAATCAATCAAAAAATTTACACAAAATTTAGTAAATTAGCCAGCCTAAAACAAACCAAACAACAGATGGAATTTAGAATAGAAAAAGACACAATGGGTGACGTTAAAGTACCTTCAAATAAACTTTGGGGAGCTCAAACGGAACGTTCAAGAAATAATTTTAAAATTGGAACAGCAGCTTCTATGCCTTTAGAAGTCGTTTACGGTTTTGCATACTTAAAAAAAGCAGCAGCTTATACTAACTGCGAATTAGGTGTTTTACCAGAAGATAAACGCGATTTAATAGCTGCGGCTTGCGACGAGATTTTAGAAGGTAAGCATGACGACCAATTTCCGTTAGTAATCTGGCAAACAGGTTCTGGAACACAATCTAACATGAATGTTAACGAGGTTGTTGCAAATAGAGCGCAACAATTAGCAGGTAGAATTGTAGGTGAAGGCGAAAAAGTAATCGCACCTAATGATGATGTAAACAAATCGCAATCGTCTAACGATACGTTTCCTACAGGAATGCATATTGCTGCTTATAAAAAAATTGTAGAAAACACAATTCCTGGCGTAAAACAATTACGAGATACATTACAGGCTAAAGTTGTCGCTTTTAAAGACGTTGTAAAAATTGGACGTACACACCTTATGGATGCTACGCCTTTAACTTTAGGTCAAGAGTTTTCAGGTTATGTATCTCAATTAGATCATGGTTTAAAAGCATTAGAAAACACATTACCACATTTATCTGAACTTGCTTTAGGAGGAACAGCTGTTGGTACTGGTTTAAACACACCAAATGGTTACGATGTTTTGGTTGCTAAATACATTGCAAAATTCACCAACTTACCATTTATAACTGCCGAAAATAAATTTGAAGCTTTAGCTGCACACGATGCTATTGTTGAATCTCATGGTGCTTTAAAGCAACTTGCTGTTTCTTTAAACAAAATAGCTAATGATATACGTATGATGGCTTCTGGACCACGTTCTGGAATTGGAGAAATTATTATTCCTGCTAACGAACCTGGAAGTTCTATTATGCCTGGAAAAGTAAATCCAACACAATGTGAGGCTTTAACTATGGTTTGTGCTCAAGTTATGGGTAACGATGTTGCTATAACTGTTGGTGGTACTCAAGGCCATTACGAGCTTAATGTTTTTAAACCAATGATGGCTGCAAACATTTTACAAAGTGCGCAATTAATTGGTGATGCTTGTGTAAGTTTCGAAGAAAATTGTGCTGCTGGCATAGAGCCAAATCACGATGTTATTAAAGAATTATTAAACAATTCTTTAATGTTAGTAACTGCATTAAACACTAAAATTGGTTATTACAAAGCTGCCGAAATAGCGAATACTGCACATAAAAATGGAACGACTTTAAAAACTGAAGCTGTTAATCTTGGCTATGTTACTGCCGAAGATTATGATGCTTGGGTAAAACCAGAAAACATGGTTGGAGGTTTAAAATAAATTTTTTGTCATTCCTGCCTTCGCAGGAATGACAAAAAATATTCTAAAATTAAAAAAACCGATTAGTGTTATACTAATCGGTTTTTTACTTTGTAGTTAGTTATTATATAGGGAATTATTACAATATAATACAAGTTTAAAACAATAGCTTATAACAATCATTAACACATGTTAATAAATTGTTAAAGCTTTGCTCTAACTCTACTTAACTGCACTGGAGTAATTCCTAAAGCTGCAGCAATTTGATACTGCGGAATAATATTATCTAAATTTGGAATACGCTCTCTTAATAAAAGGTAACGTTCTTTAGCTTCTTTAGAAGACAACTCTACAAAACGGGCTTCACTTCTAAGAATTAGATACTCTAAAAACTTACTATAAAGCGTCATTAAATTAATGTCTTTTTTACATAAATCGTAAAAAGTATCATAATCGATTTCAAAAACATGACAATCTGTTAAGGCTACATAGATTAAATTAGTTGGCTCTTCTTTTAATAAGGCTCTAAATGAAGCAAAAAACATTAATGGATTGTATAAGGTTGTGGTAATTTCTTTTCCGTTGGAAAGTAAAATATAAGAACGTATAACACCTTTAGTAATAAAGTAAATTTTTTGTGGGACAACTCCTAAATCAAGAAGCTTTTCACCTTGTTTAATTTCTTTATAACTAGCAATATTATACAAAGTATTATACACAGATACTGGCACAGGTTGAAACGTATTGATAAAATCAAAAGCTTCTTTATAGTATGGTTTCATTCATAATAATTACGAAATATAAATAGCACTTTATATTTCAATTACACATTTACATTGGGAATGTAATTAATTAGAAGAAACAAAAACTATCTTTTCGATATAAGCCATACATTAAACGCTATAAAACTAACGGTACTTTATTGTTCAACGTTATGCATTTTATCTATATTTGACCTATGATTAAGCTTTTAAATAACCCGAAAAACAACATTATAGCCATAATTATTATAGAAATAATTACGCTATCCATTTCGTTTACAGCAAATTACTCTGGATCAGGAATAGCATCAATTATATTAAAATGGGTTCCTGCATTAATTGGTATAACCACGCTTCTACTCTATTTTGTATCGCGTTTATTTATAAAAAAATATAATTGGGTTATTAGCCTTATTGGTATAGTACTTATGTTTATTGCTGCTTACAATCTTTATATAACCGATTACTCACAAACACTTTAGTATGTCTTTATTAATAAAAAACATAAAAGAATTATTACAAATTAGAACGTCCGATGTTTTAAAAGTTTCTGGACAAGAAATGAAAACACTTCCAGTGCTTAAAAATGCTTATATATTTATTGAACACGATACTATTGTAGATTTTGGTATTATGGAAAATTGCAAATATGAAAATGTAGATGAAGTTATCGACGCTACCGGAAAAATAGTACTGCCAACATGGTGCGATTCTCACACACATATTGTGTACGCAGGAAACCGAGAGCAGGAATTTGTAGATAGAATAAACGGATTATCTTACGAAGAGATAGCAAACAGAGGTGGTGGCATATTAAATAGTGCAAATACACTTGAAAACACCAGCGAAGAAGAACTGTACCAACAATCTATTGCTAGAGTAAAAAGCGTGATGCAATTAGGTTCTGGTGCTTTAGAAATAAAATCTGGCTATGGTTTATCTACAGAGAACGAGTTAAAAATGCTTCGCGTAATCAAACGCATAAAAAAAGAGTTTCCTATAAAAGTAAAAGCAACATTTCTTGGTGCTCATGCTTTACCAAAAGAATTTAAAAACAATAAACAAGGCTATTTAGACTTGATAATTAACGAAATGATGCCAAAGGTTGCAAAAGAAAACTTGGCAGATTACGTAGATGTTTTTTGCGAAAAAGGCTATTTCTCTTTAGAAGATACTGCCCAAATTCTTGAAGCTGCAAAACAATATCATTTAACGCCAAAAATACATGTTAATCAATTTAATGCTTTTGGAGGTATTGCTTTGGCTGTAAAACATAATGCGCTAAGTGTAGACCATTTAGAAGAATTAAACCAAGACGATATTACTGCACTTAAAGGCAGTAACACAATGCCAGTCGCTTTACCTTCGTGTTCTTACTTTTTAAGTATACCATACACACCTGGAAGACAAATTATTGATGCTGGATTACCTCTAGCCTTAGCTACAGACTATAACCCAGGCTCTACACCTTCTGGAAACATGAACTTTGTAGTAAGTACTGCTTGTATAAAAATGAAATTAACACCAGAAGAAGCTATTAATGCAGCAACACTAAATGGTGCTTATGCTATGGGAATTAGCAATCAATACGGAAGTATTACAAAAGGTAAAAAAGCAAACTTAATCATCACAAAAAAAGTACCAAGTTATAACTACTTACCTTACGCTTTTGGAGAAAACAATGTCGATAAAGTGATAATAAATGGTGTCCAAATTTAATTTTAAGATTGAAAGTGAATTGCCTTGTTCTAAGCTATCTAAAGCGAATAATTTAAACGATTTCCTTTCGCTTTGCAACCATATTAAAAAGCTACCATACGGAAGAACTAAAAACCGAAGCGATTATGTTTCAGTTTTAAAAGAAAACAAAGGCACTTGCTCAACAAAACATGCTTTTTTAAAGCAGGTTGCCATAGAAAACAACCAAGACAAAGTACTGCTCTTTATCGGTATATATAAAATGAATAACTCTAATACAAAAGGAGTTGGAGACGTTTTACAACAAAATAACCTAGAGTATATTCCTGAAGCGCACACTTATTTAAAAATTAACAACACTACTTTAGATATTACTAGAAGTACAACTTCTGGCGAATCTTTTAAAAACGTTCTATTAGTAGAAACAGAAATACTTCCCAACGACATTGGAGATTTCAAAATAGAATTTCATAAAAACTATATAAAACAATGGCTTTTAAATGACAATCTAAATCACAAATTTGAAGACATTTGGCATATTCGTGAACTCTGTATTGCTGCTTTAAGCACATAGCTTATTGTCATTCCTGCGAAGGCAGGAATCTATAATTTAAGAGTGGATTCCTGCCTTCGCAGGAATGATAAACAAAAAAGCCTGAAAGTTTTTACTTTCAGGCTTTAAAATATCTTAAAAAACCGCTCTTATCTCATTGAGAACTGCGTACTTGTAATTAACTCTTTACCGTTGAAAACATTAACTTTATACATTCCTTTTTCAAAATCGTCTTTCTTATCTTTCTTAGAAATGTATTCGCAAATTGGTAAGCTTTGGTTCTCATAATTAAACTTACTAATTAAGCTATAGTTTAAAGTTTCTTCTCCAAAGACAACTTGTTCATTAGAGCCTAAAATATTATTTTTAGGATCTATAACTTGAACAAATAATTCTTTATCTCCAGCTTCCACTAATTTGTTTTTAGCAACCGTAAAACAAATTTTTATTTTATCGCTTCTACTTGCCTTTTCCATTGGTATTTGTTTTCCAGAGGAACGTTCTAAAACACCAAAAGCCTTCATACTGTTAGCAGATAATACTGCTGCGCTCTCAACAACATCTGCTAAAGCTATATTTTGTACTAAAAGAGAATCTGTAAACATAGTACGCTCTACTAATTGAATTTTAGTACTATCTAAACTAGTAGCTAGCATCTGGTTTTCCACTTTAAGCTTATCATTTTCAGATAAAATATAATTCATTTCATCCTGTAATGCTAAATACTTCTTTTTGTATTTCCATAAACTTTTTATGTTGTTTTCAGACACTTTCAAAGAATCTATTAAACCTTGAATACGCTCTTTAGCTTCCACTAAATTTTGATTAACTACATTGTTTTCACTCATAGCAACATCGTATTGCGTTGCCATTTGGTTTAACTCCTTTAATACTTTTGTTTTTTCACTAATTAAAACTTTTTCATTTTCCTGCTTCTCTTTATATAAAGAAGATGAAAATACGCCTAAGCCTATAAATAAAGCTATTGCAATTCCTAAAGCGACTTTTAAGCCTCTGCTTGCTGTGTTGTTTGTCATAATTATTTTGTTTTAAGGGTTCAAATTTATTTCTTTTTTATTTGATATAATACATTGTATTTACTTTTTAAAACATTAATTTTATTCTTTTAAACGCATCGATACGTTATGAGTAAACTTGTTTTAATGTCCAAATCTAAAATCGAAGAACTTGTTATTACACGTTCTGGTGAGTCTAAGTTTGGAGAGCAAATAATTGTATTGCCATCAATTACAAACATATACGACGACTTAATAAATTTAGACGTCAAGTATGTATTAATTGGTTTGCCCGAAGACGTTGGCGTGTTTGCAAACTACGGTAAATCAGGAACTTGCAATGCTTGGGATGCTGCACTTAAAGTTTTGTTAAATACACAAAATAGCGATCTTAATCATGCCAATAAACTGTGTGTTTTAGGTTATTTAGATTTTTCCGAAGAGCAAGAACAACTCTCTAAATGGAATCAAAATAATATAAAACACGTTAAAAAAGCCAGAGCATTAGTCTCTGAAATTGATAAAGAAGTAAGTGATCTTATTTACAACATTGTAAAATCTGGTAAAATTCCAATTGTAATTGGAGGAGGACACAACAACGCTTATGGCAATATTAAAGGCACATCGCTAGCTTTAAACAAGAAAATAAACGTTGTAAATTTCGATGCACATACCGATTTTCGTGCACTAGAAGGCAGACATAGTGGTAATGGTTTTAGTTACGCTTTCGCGGAAGGATTCCTTAATCGTTATTTTATATTCGGAATACATAAAAACTATACATCGCAAAGTATTTTAGACGAAACTCTAAATGCAGAAAACAGTATTAAATACAATACATTTGAAGCTATTGAAGTTGAAAAAACTTTAAAATTTAAATCTGAAATGAAAGAAGCACTAAGATATGTTTCTAAAGGTGCTTTTGGTATAGAAATAGATTGCGATGCTATTGCAAATGTACCTAGTAGTGCACAAACACCATCAGGTTTTTCGGTAAATCAAGCTAGACAATTTGTTCATTTTTTTGGAAGCCATTCGTCTGCTCAATATCTTCATATTTGTGAAGCTGCTCCAAAAAAGAAGACAGCAACTCAAGTTGGTAAATTAATTACTTATTTAATAACAGATTTTATTAGAGCTAATGGACATTAACATTATTCCTTTCAATAATACGTATTCAAAAGACTTTTACAACCTAAATATAGAATGGCTAAAAAACTTTTTCTATGTGGAGCCTTATGATGAAGAAGTGCTTTCTAATCCAGAAAAACACATCATTAACAAAGGAGGATTCATCTTTTTTGCTAAACTAAACAGCACTATAGTTGGTACTTATGCTTTAATACCATTGCCTAAACAAGATGCTTACGAACTCACTAAAATGGCAGTATCTCCTGAGCATAGAGGATTAAAAATTGGTCAGCAATTGTTAGATCATTGCATTGCTTATGCAAAAACAACACAATTTAATAGGCTACTACTCTATTCTAGTACAAAGCTCGAAAATGCAATTTATTTATATAGAAAATTTGGTTTTGTAGAGATAGAATTAGAATATAATTCTCCTTATAAACGTAGTGATATAAAGATGGAGTATTTTTTAGATAAGCCGTAAGTTTATAACTCACTTCTATTACAATACTTTTTATCCGTTTTACATAAAACATTAGAAGTTTCTTCTAACAATCTTACTACTTCTTCATTGTTAGGATTAATAATAAGCCAAAACAAACTCGGAATAAGCTCCTGAAAAATTATTAGCATTCAACCTTTCCTTTCCAGAATTCAATAAGAATATAAATCCTTCTTGATTTTTAATATGCTCATTTCGCTTACAAACTCTTTATGCTGCTTTTCATATTTAAAAATATTACTAAAAATAAGAACACCAAGAATTAATAGAGAGAGTATAATAAGCAATGTTAATATCGTATTTTGTTTTTTATTCTTCTTTACAGAACGCTACAATTTAAACACTCTAGAGTATAATGGCAATGAGGAATGTGTTGGCACTTTTCCGCGTTTAGAAAAAGGATTTCTTAATTTTCTCTTATAGACCAACTTTGCATACCAAAACCCATGTAACCAGCCATAATGTTACTTTATATATAGGTCTGTTTTTGCTAATATTAGCTACAAAAAAAGCACTAAAGAAAACTTTAGTGCTTTTTTATTTATAATTCATCTAAGCTTACTGCCTTAAAAACTTAAAAGTATTTCCATTATTTAAATTCAAAAAGTACAAATCGTTACTTAAATTTTGAATATCAATTTTCTGATTTTCAGAAATATTACCTTTCATTATTTCTGCTCCTAAACTATTATAAATAGTATAGTTTGTAGTCGTTTTTAATCCTGAAACACTAATAAAACCTCTTGAAGGATTAGGATAAACTTTAAAATCTGGTTGCAAATTAAAATTGCTTGTAGATAAAGTAGGAAAATCAAATCTTGAAATTTTATTAGCATCAAATTCAGCAATAAAAAGACTACCCATATTAGAGACTAAACCAATTGGTGTAGCTAATGAACTTACAACGTCTGTAGCTATAGGAGTTGGATTAGTAACATCAATTTTAGATACTTTATTTGCAAAATATTCTGCAATATGTAAATCGGTTCCATTTAGAGCCAAAGCTACTGGATAACTTAAACCTGTAACTACATCTGTTTTTGTATACGCAGCAGTAGAAATATCTATTTTAGACACCTTATTTACACTCGATTCTGCAATAAACAGATCTGTTCCACTATTCTCTATATCAAAAGGAGAAGATAGGCCTGTTTTAATTAGGGTTACTGCTGGTGAAGCCACAGTTACATCTACTTTAGAAATTTTATTTCCTGCTAACTCAGCAAAATATAAATCGTTTCCAACAAATACTAAACCAGAAGGTACATTTAAACCAGTAACAACATCTATTAAAACTGGTGAAGGAGAAGTAGTATCAAACTTTGAAATTTTATTTGCACCAGATTCTGCTATATAAATAAAATCATCTTTAATAGCTATACCCATAGGTTGGTCTAATCCAGAAATAACACTTGACTTAGTTGTTGGTAATGAAGCATTAATGTTTAAAACAGAGATTACTCCATTGTTAAACTCTGAAATGTATAAATTGTTTCCAGCAAGTTCTAGTCTGTATGGGTCTGCAACACCTGTTGTAACAACAGTAGTTTGAGCAATTAAAGACATAGTAAAAAGCATCAGTAATGATGTAAGTACGTAAATTTGTTTCATAATAATATTAGTTAGGGTACGATTAATAGTAAATAGCGGCCGTAAAATTAGTTAATTTATTATTAATCTTACTATTAAATATTAATTCAGGCTCTTTAAAGAATCTAGCTCTCGTTTTAAACGTTTAATTTCTTCAGATTTATTAAAATTTTTGATAGAATCTACTTTACGTTGTAAAGATTCTACAGACTCTTCAACCTCTTCCTCAACAACTAATGGGTCAACTTTAAAATCTAGAATACTATCTCCAACAACATCAATAATTTTTGTGTCTTCAACAAAATACTTACCAATACCTTCGCTAGAACGCCAAGCCTCTCCTAATTGGTTATAAATTTCTTTTTCCCAACCACTTGGGTGTTTAACATCTATCCAAACAACATCGCGATATTCGCTATCAATTATGGCTAAATCTGGCGTTGCAGAACCATCAAAAGCATCTGAACCTTCTCTAATAGCAGCAATAGTCCCTAAGAAAAATAATCTTCTACGTCCTGCAATATCTTTTATATATGGTCTAAATTCTACTGGTTTATTTACAGACCAATCAAACTCTTTACGCGATTCTATTACTTTTAACGGCATTGCCGAAACTCCTGCGTAACCTTGCTTTTTAGCTGCATGGTCGTAGTAATATAGTTTGTCTGTACCATCTGCAGGAACAAAAACACTGAAAGTTAGACTTGTACGCTCATCTCCTACTGGCTCTAAACCAAACCAATGGTATAAACCACTGTATGCACCTACTTTAGTGTCTTCAAAATTAAAATCGGTTACAAATGGTTGTTGGTTTTGATCATCTGCCAAATCTGGAATCTTAACTGCTGTTTCCATATTCCAAGGTAATGGGTCACTAAATCCACCTAAAAACTTTAAAGATTCTGCCTGTAAACGCGATATTTTCTCTGCTAAAGTATTTTGCTTTGTTAAAAATGGAAAGTTTTTCATTTCGTCTGGAGCTATATATTTTCCTTTTCCAATGGTAATACGCTCAAAATAATCGCTAGTATTGTGTTCACCATTTTCAATTATCATAACACCTCCAAAAGATGGGTAAGGAAAAAAGAAGCCTTTCCATTTTATTAAACTAACAACTTCTACCCATTGGCCTGTGTCGTTTTTCATATAAAACGTATCGCTTGGCTCGTAATTAACAAGCATCCACATATTAAAACGCTGTACAACAGCATTGTAAGTGTTTCTGCTAAATTTTAACGACTCTCCAATGGCAAATGTTACTGGAATTCTATTTTCACTAGAAAAGCGCGGAAAAGGTGTTGTACTCGATACAGAAAACACTTCTTCGGTATTATCTCGCATACCTTGCCAGTAGTATTTTTCTGTAGGCTGGATTGCCATTGTCCATTTATTCTCTCCATCTATTCTAACTAAATGTGGTAATGAAACATCTTTAGTTTCACCAACACTTTCATTTCCCATAGAATGAATATTTTTTAATGGCTGAATACGTTCATTTTGCGTTAATGGCAATTCAGAAATATTAACTTTATTTAAATCGTTAAATACGTTATACGTTTTCATGTAATCGTATAATTCCATTTTCCATCCCACAAAATATAATGCTCCAAAAAACACAGCCATAATGGCTAGCATAAAAATACGTTTTCCCGTAGAGGCTTGCTTTCTAAACGCTCTTAATCCAAAGAATAATACCAATCCACAAAGTAATATTATGAATATAAATTTTCTAACAAATAGTAACGCTGGTTGGTAATCGTCACGCATAAAGAATAATAAACCAATTATTATTAGACTTAAAATGATGACTGTTCTTTTTTGTTTCCCGCCTTTATTCCAGTAGTTTTTTATCATAATTTTTTCCTGCGAAAACAGGAATATCTTTTAGTTAATTCTATATTTTATTTAGATTCCTGCTTTCGCAGGAATGACAGACATTACAAATGTCCTTTATCTTTTAAACGCTGTCTTGCACTCTTTTTTGGAGCTTCTGGTTCTTTAATTTCTTTTTTTGCTTCTTCTATAGCCTCAGTATCTTTTGTTTCTAGATCTTTAATAAAGTCTTTTCCTTTTTCTACTGTATCTTTTACAACATCTACAAAAGAGTCACTTTTCTCGTCTAAAACTTCAGATGATTTAAATACAAAATTAGCCAAATACGTTCCTACTAAAGTACCAGAAATACTTGCTATAAATAATTGGATGGTATAAACATCAATTGGTATAATAAATCGAATTATTACTATTCCTAATAAAAATAAAACGCCAATATAAACCAAGCGCATTAAAAAAGATTGCTGATACAGAAAGCCTTTTTTACTTCCTGGTTTCATTTGAAGCTCTTCGGAATAAAATAGTTTATTAAAGAAACTATATACTTTATTAGATTTCGATTCTCTCCAATACAATACAATTCCAAAAAGAATTGAGGCGATAAATAATATTATTTCTATTGTCATATTTTTTTGTTTTGTCATTCTGCGCTACGACGCAGAATCTTCTTTTATTAATTCCAATCGAAAGATAAATCATTCCAATTTTTATTATCTTTTTCTATTAATTCTATTTTCCAGCTTCTATTCCAATTCTTAAGTTGCTTTTCTCTTTTTATGGCATCGTTTACATATTGAAACTGTCCAAAATAAATGAGTATATTTAATCCATATTTTGAGTATAAAGCATGTTTTTATACTCGAACATTCTTCTTTCTAAGATTATTAGTCATTCCAATATATAGTGTACCTTTTTAATTAATTGATAGAATATACATATAATATTAATGATGATTTCCTTTCATTTTAAATAATGGATTCTGCGTCGTAGCGCAGAATGACAAAGTGTTATTTATATGTCTACAAACTCTATATATTGTTACTAATTTCTAGGATTACCCATTCTTTTAAAGAATCATCCCAAGTTTCATAAGTTTTATAAAACTGTTCTTTATCGTACCAGTATAAAAATAAAACATCTTTAGCAGAAACGTTAATTAATAGCTTCCAAATTAAATCTTGATGCTTTGGATCTAGTGATGAATGTGGTTTGTGTAAGGCTTCAAAGAACTTTAAATCTACTATATCTGCTATTTTATACTCGTTACTTACTTCTAGTTTTTCTAGGTAACGTTCTACACTCATTACACGCTTTCTATCTTCAATATCTAATTTATTAAGATAGCTTTTAGATAAAACTTTATCATTTAATATAACTGTAAATGAATGCTGTGAATTCGTTATGGCTTCGGCAAAAACAAACTTTTTAATACGTTGATAACGTTCTGTTTTTACTTCAATTTCAAGATCGCATTCAATGATAATATGATCTCTTAATCTATCCATTAATTCTGGTTGCGAAATATGA
Organism: Lacinutrix sp. Bg11-31; assembly: GCF_002831665.1. Taxonomy (NCBI): domain Bacteria; kingdom Pseudomonadati; phylum Bacteroidota; class Flavobacteriia; order Flavobacteriales; family Flavobacteriaceae; genus Lacinutrix; species Lacinutrix sp. Bg11-31. The sequence continues at coordinate 788,493 of NZ_CP025118.1, read as the reverse complement.
TAAATCAACACATCATGCGTAGTATCTTTAATGGCTTCTTTATGCCATTTTTTATCTTCGAAAACCACAATTTCTTTAATAAAATCTCTAAGCACATAAACACCTCCAAATGCCTTTGTGTAAAAGGAACTTGTAGTAAACTGAACCTCATGTAAATCTAAATCACGATGTCTTAAATCTCCATATTTTTTAGCAGATTCAAGTAGTTCGGCATGAATAGTTTCATCTATAAAATTATTGCCTTGCTTAAATTTATGAATAAGTTCTAATTGTTCTTTTTTAACACGATCTAAATTATCAATTAAATGAAAATTGATATTCACAACATTGTATTTTAAAACGTCTAAAGGCTCGTAAAATGCATCAATATTTTGATCGAAATCAATACAAATAGCACTATCACGAGTGATATTATTAATTTTTGCTTCGTGGGTTTTAAACACCTGTTGCATCATTTCACGATCGAACGTATGAAACGGTAAATAAACAGGTTTCCCTTTTTGTAAAGGTGAAATAATAATGGCATGCGGATTTGCTTCACCATTATTTAAATAATGTAAGTTCTTTTTTTCTTCAGCAATTTCTGGACTCCAACCTATTCCATCTATAGAAAACGAAGTTAATTTGGTTGGCATAAAACCAAGTTTAGCCAAACATTTATTATAACGTTCTACCAGTTTGCCACTTATAGGAATAAGTTCGCTTCTGTATAAATTTGCTTGTTTTAGTTTTTGCATCTTGTTTCCGCAAAAGCGGTAATCTTTAATTTTATTTCACTGAAATTATTAGTCCTTAAACAGAGATTAGAATATTAATTATACTAGATTATTAATCTGCGCGTATTGCAATAATATTATGGTTTTTGCATCATTAATTTCTCCAGTTTCAATTTTTTGCAGTGCCTCTTTAAATGGCATTTCTAAAATTTCAATATCTTCTTTTTCGATTTCAAGTCCGCCACCTTCACTCACTTTCATTGCTTCTGAATATTCACCAACAAAATAATATAGTTTTTCGGTTAAAGCTCCAGGCGAAGAATAAGCTTCCATAACTTTTTTAGCTTCTTTTAATCTGTAACCTGTTTCTTCTTCGACTTCTCTAATAACACATGTCTCAGGATCGTCATTATCTAGCATTCCTGCACAAGATTCTATTATAAATCCAGTTTTATCTTCGTTTAAAAAAGCCGAAATTCTAAACTGCTTTACCAAAATTACAGCTTGTTTTTCTTTATTATATAATAGAATTGTAGCACCATCTCCTCTATTATACGACTCTCTTTTTTTACTAACCCAATTACCGGCTCTCATCTTATAATCGAAAGTTATTTCGCTTAAAGTCGCCCAACCTTTGTGTAAGGTTTTGTCTACTATATTTTTTATTCTTGTTTTCAAAATTTTAATTTCTCCTTTTGCTTCTAAAATATTAATAAGGTTATGGATTCCTGCCTTCGCAGGAATGACAAAACTTATTTTAAAATTTACTTTCCAAAGCTCTCTCTTGCTTTTAAATCTATATTCATTTGGTTTACTCTTGCATCTACTTTACGTTTAAAGTCTGTATCTGCAATGGTTGCAACGTTATCTAGGTAGCGTACAACTTCTTGTCTTCTTATATCTGAAAAGTTTAATCCTTTCATGTTTCCCTTCATTAATTCTTGAAGCATATTAAATTTGGTTTCGTAATTCTGTTTAAAATAAATTTCAGGCTTATCGAACCAATCTTGTTCTAAATCGAAATCTGTTAAACGTAATGAAATTGCAGATTGAATGTTTCTAACATCTCTAGAAGAGAAGAATGGAAATATCTTCTGAATCTCTTTATATAAACCTGCATAAAACAAGTGATCGTTTGTATTATGTAATTTCTCTGCTTTATCATAAGCTTCTAAAACTCTAGCTTCACTTGGTTTTTCAACACTATTTAAAATGTCTCCCATGTTTTTTGCTAAACCTTGATCTTTTAGGTATTCGTAGTCCTTTGGACTCGTCATATTAACGAAATCTGGCATTGTTTTATCCAGTTTTCTCCACCATAAATGATCTTGATCTAAGAAATCGTGCTCTGTACGTGCACCATCAATTTTAAAACGACCTTGTACACGAGAGATTACTGCTTTATCCAACATTTCTGGCAAATTGGTAAATAACCCAATAGAACTATTTCCATAATTTACTGCGTAAGCACCTTCTGTATATCTTAGAAAAACACCAATAACTTCTTTTACACCTGCTGAAACGCCTTGTGCTGTACGTTCTTGTAAGTTATTCTCTGCATCATCAATTGGTGCAAAAATTAATTTTGACGGATCTTGCATTGGCTTCATCCATTCTACCATTTTCTCGGCACTTCCACCTTGAAAGGTACTAATTAAAGTATCTGGCATTGGATGGAATAAAAACGGAATGTCTAAATTATCTGCATGCTCTTTTAATCGTGTTGCAATGGCTGCAATAAGCATACTTTTTCCAGTTCCAGGAATACCATAACCCATAAAAACTGGCATGAAACCACCAAGTTCTTGAAACGGGTTCTTTTTTACCTCGAAATCGTAACTTAGCATACGCTCAGTTAAACGTCTTGCAAAGTGCTTTGCATCTCTGTTTCCTACAATTTGCTCGAACTGAATTTTATTAAATTCTATACTTTTTGCTGTACCAGAAAACACATTATCCCAACCCGAAATAGCAAACTCGCTATTTTCTAGTTTGTAAGTTCTATCTACAATAGTTTCTGTGTATTCTAAACTGCTTTTGCGTAGTTGAATTTCGGCTATTAAAGCTTCGTAATACACTACAGTAAAGTCTATAACATCTTTATCTGTTTTAATAATATCTGGATGCCCTAAATATTTATCATAATAAAATAAACTACACGCAATACCTTTTAATGGAGTGATAAAAGATACTTCTGGTAAGCCAGCGAATTTATGTTTCATTACAGATAAATCGTCTGATGCTAAAGGTTTTAAATTATGAAGAATATTATAAGCCATCGAAAATAACATGAATGCTGTAGACGTATGCATTTTACTTTCATATTCTCGCTTTCCATTAGAATCTAAAGCCGCTTTGCGTTCGTTTAAGCTTGATAATCCTGATGCGTCGTAATAACTATCTTTTACCCAAATACCTAATGCAATGCCTTCTTGCACTGCAAAAAGTGTTTGATTTAAGTGTACAGGAATAGCAATAGAATCTGGCAACAGTCGCTTTTTAAGAGCTAATATTGTTTTAGAAACCGAAGTAATGTCTGTTGCTCCACTTCCATTATTTGCACGAGATAAATACAGTAAAATAGATTCGTCTTTTGCGTCTTTATCTTTGTTTTTGGCTCTTGCGCCTTGTTCCCATTGTATACTTTTTAAGTAACCACTTGCTTCGTCGCGAAGCATGTCTAGTTCGTTTTGTTTTATTGGGAAAGTTGAATTGTGCTCCATTTATTTAGTCTTCAGTTTGCAGTATTCAGTATACAGTGTCTACTCTGCTATACTTACTCTAAATTGCAATTAATCTTATTTTTATAATTTAAAACCGTTAACAGTGGACTGCCAACTGTAGACTGTTTACTGCCTACTTTTTTACTTCATTTTTAAATCTGCAATTTGAAAAGGTGGCTTTGCCAATTTATTCATAATCTCAGGATTTTTATTGTATAATAGTTGAATGATACGATGTGGCGCAAACACATATCTTTGCTTAACAACATCACTCCATCTTTGTAAAGTTTGCTTGCTAAAGTAACCACCTTCTGTAAATTCGCTACCAGAAAAGACTTCGTCTATTTTAAAGGATAAAGCGTAAGATTCTAAAGGCACTTCTTTTTTAGCAATACTTTCTAAAATACTGTGTGTTAATATGTTTTCGTCTTTGGCGAAAATATTATGAAATGGTCCTAAATCGATACGTTTTATATGCTTTGGTTTTAGTTTTTTTAAACGTCTGTCTATGCTATAAGCCATAGTGTCTAGAGACATTTTTCTATCTGCTACTGTTTTTAAAACGTCGTAGATTTCTGCTTTTTCGTCTTCAGGGTTTTTTCCATCGTAATAAAAATACATAAAACAAACGAATGGCCTGTTTAGTGATACATCGTAAAAACTCCAGCTTACCATATATTCTGCTTGACTTCCTGCTGCTGCTTGTATAATTTTACCTTGTACAAAACGATTGAAAATATACTTTTGTTCTACAGATGTGTAGTATACTATTGATGCTGCTTGAAAAAGTTTATCGCGTTTTATTGGTTCTTTTTTATGCATTAACTGCGTTAGAAATTCTTCTTGTAATTCGGAAACGTCTTTTAACTTGTTTAAGTAATTATCTCTTAATGACAAGTCGTTATATAGGTAACGAAACTCTAAATAATTAGGAAAACCAGAATCTGTTAAGTCGACTTTCATATTATCCTCTTCGTCGTACATGTATTTTACACGCATGGCTTCGATGGAATATAATAGCAAATCGCAGTATTGCTTGAAATACGTCATTTCTTGCGGTGTACATAATTTGTTGAATTGTACACTTGTAATGAGTTCTTTTAAAGCAAAATCTACTTTTTTATGATAGAACACGTATTGATCTTTACTGTCTAAAACAGCAGAATCTAATGGTGTTACTATGTGGTTTAATGACATGTTTTTAGTATTCAGTTTGCAGTCTCAGTTTTCTGTACTTACTCGATAGGTTTTTTTTTGACACGAATTTCACTAATTTACTCTTACTCTAAATATTACATTGAAATTTGCTGAATTTTTACATAGACTCGCAGAGTCTTTTAGATGTTTTTTTAACAGAATTAATCTTACTTTAAAAGGAAAAATCTATTGGTTAAGTTAAAACATTATCGAGTACGCGTTAAGGATTGAAGCGGCATCCTTTTGCTTTTTCAGCAAAAGATATAGCGGAAAGCCTGACCTACTTTTGCCGTGAAAGCAAAAGTAGGTAACGCCCTAATACTTATCGATACAATTTTTTCGTGCCTCAAAAATCGCTCAAATTGACAGTTAACCTAATAAATCGTCGTCGCTAGACTCTTCTTTTTTAGGAGCTGGAGCAGCATCTCCATCTCCAGAAGGTGCGTTTGCGTCTGCTGCGTAATAGTCTTCGAACATTTCTTTCATATCGATTCCGTAACGCTCTGCAAAGTTCTTTTGGATATCGCTATCTTTTGCACGAATCTCTTGTAAAGCTTCGGCATAACTACCATAAACGCCTTGCATTACTTTTTCGTGAACTGGAATATTATCCATCATTTCTTGTCTTGCTTTTGCACTTGCAGTATGCATAGATGCTAAAGTTTCTCCAATATGCTCATCGGTTTTCACACCTAAGTGCTCTAAAATGGCAGCGAATTCTTGATCTGTTCTTGCTTTTAAAGCAACAACGTAACCATCGTAATATTTAAGACGCTCGTCTGTATCACTCTTTAATTTTGCACGATGCGTTTGTAAGTTTGAACGTAAAGACGTTAATACTTTAATAGTTAAATTATGCTTGTGCACGAAACTATCTTTTGAGGCTGCAAGAGTTGTGTAAGCGTTTTTGAGTCCTTCTAACTCTTCTACTTTTTGCTCTATTGTTGTTACTTTAGATAAAGCCTCAGAATATTCTGCAGATTGCTTATCTGAAACGTCTTCAAGTGCTTGACGCGACTGCTTTAGTAATGCGTATTGCTCTTCTAGTTTATCTTCGGTTTCTTTCTTTTTCTCTAATGCTTTTGTATGGTTTTTAGACGCTTCTACAATGGCATCTTTAAGCTTCTCTTCTACTTCTTTAATCTCTACTTCTCGGTTTTTTAAACGTGTAACTGCTGCTTGAGATTTGTATGACAATTCGCTTAAAAGTGTTTGCACATCTGCACTTTCAATACGTTCTTGAAACATTGCTTTTGCTTTATTGTCTGCTCCAGCACGTACTTTTTCTGCTTCTTTTAGAGATTGATCTGCACTTTTTATTTTGCTTTTTCTTCCCCAAAGATTATTCCACCATGTATCTGGTTTGTTTTGGGCATCTTCTAATTCTATTTTTGCACGCTCTAATGCTTTTTGGGCATCATCTATAACTTTTTGTTCTTTTTCATTAAGTGAAGAAAAACGTTCGAATAAAATACCTACTTCATCTTGATAGTCGGTTAAATCTTTAATTGCATCTAAAAGCGTTGTTCTGTCTTTTTCTGCCATATCCACAACATCGTCTAATGTTGCGTTAAGAATTTTCTGACGACTTTCTGGATCGTCTTCTTGGGCAAGCTTAGATTTCATGGTGTCTATTGCTTTTCCCCAATTAACATCTACTTTTTCGGTTTTCTCTTGAGAGTTCGTTTCTAATAAGTCAAAATCATCAGCCATAGGATATATTATGTTTTTAAGTTATTCATATTTTGAGTAAGCAATTTCGTTAAAAAATCTAACTTTTAAAATAAATTACTTACTTATATGTATTAACTTTTATTTAAATGTTACAATTTTATATTACGAAATAAAGAAATTACCTTTAACTCAAATTATAACTCAATTAAAATAGAAATGAAACACTACCTTATTATTGCTTTAGTTATCTGTATTTCAGCATGTAAAAACGATACACAAACGAACGTGACAGATACTTATTCTAAAATTTCTGAATTAAAAATCACACCTATTGAACATGCTACTATGGTTTTAGAGTATAATGGGAAAACTATTTATGTGGATCCAACTGGTGGAAAGGAAGCTTTTGAAGGGTTTCCTAAGGCTGATTACATACTGATTACAGATATACATAGTGATCACATGCAACTAAACACAATAGAGTCTCTAGATTTAAGTAGTACCCAAATTATTGCTCCAGAAGCTGTTTACGAATTATTTTCTAAAGATCTTAGAGCCAAAACAAATGCTATAATTAATGGTATAGAGGTAAATTATAAAACTTTTTCCTTAGAAACTATACCAATGTATAATTTAAGTGAAGAAGCGTTAAAATACCATCCAAAAGGCAGAGGGAATGGTTATGTTTTAACTTTTGGAAAAGAGCGTATTTACATTTCTGGTGATACTGAAGATATTCCTGAAATGCGTAAGCTTAAAGATATAGACAAGGCTTTTATTTGTATGAATTTACCTTATACTATGACTATTGAAAGTGCTGCAGATGCTGTGCTAAGTTTTAAACCTAAACAAATCTATCCTTATCATTATCGTGGTACTGAAGGCTATAGCGATATTAAAAAATTTAAGTCTATAATTAATGAAAAAGCAAAAGGTATTGAGGTTGTACAATTAGATTGGTATCCAAATACTAGTGAAAAGTAATTTTGAATTTATATATTTGACTTTTACCACAGATAAACTAGTACAATAACCTACATGAATAATCTTATATTACCTGCTCTTTTAGGAATTGTTGTTGCTCTTATTTTTTTTATTCCGATTATAAAACAAAAAATAAAACTTTTTAAAGACTTAAAAACTCTTGAAGCTCAAGATAAAAAGTTAAAAGAAATGACTAGTAAACAAAAAGATGATGACAAATATGATGACTTTACAGATGGTCATTTATATCAATAAAATAAACATAACGCATAAAAAAAGCAGACTATTATAGTCTGCTTTTTTTATGCGTTATGTTTAAATTTACTATCTAACAAGTTTCTTATACTTAATACGTTTTGGCATTAAGTCTCCACCAAGACGTTTTTTCTTATTTTCTTCGTATTCAGAATAACCACCTTCAAAGAAGTATACTTCTGAGTTTCCTTCGAAAGCCAAAATGTGAGTACAAATTCTATCTAAAAACCATCTGTCGTGAGAAATAACCACTGCACAACCTGCAAAGTTTTCTAAACCTTCTTCTAAGGCTCTTAACGTATTTACATCTAAATCGTTAGTAGGTTCATCTAAAAGTAAAACGTTACCTTCTTCTTTAAGTGTCATTGCTAAGTGTAAACGGTTACGCTCACCACCAGATAACATACTTACTTTTTTATTTTGCTCGCTTCCTGAGAAATTAAATCTACTTAAATAAGCTCTTGAATTCACTTCTTTTCCACCCATCATTATTAACTCTTGCTCGTCGCTAAAGTTTTGCCAAATGGTTTTTTCTAAATCTATATTACTGTGTGCTTGATCTACGTATGCGATTTTTGCAGTTTCTCCAACTTTAAACTCACCTTTGTCTGGTTTTTCCTCACCCATTATCATTCTAAAAATAGTGGTTTTACCAGCACCATTTGGTCCTACAACACCTACTATTCCTGCTTGTGGCAAGTTAAAATTTAAATCTTCATAAAGTAATTTATCTCCAAATGCTTTACTTACACCAGAAGCTTCAATTACATTAGTTCCTAAACGTGGTCCGTTTGGAATGTATATTTCAAGTTTCTCGTCAAGTTGTTTTTGATCTTGACTCATTAATTTATCGTAATTCTTTAAACGTGCTTTTTGCTTTGTTTGTCTTCCTTTTGCACCTTGTCTAACCCATTCTAACTCGCGTTCTAATGTTTTTTGACGTTTAGATGCTGTTTTAGATTCTTGAGCCATACGTGTAGATTTTTGGTCTAACCACGATGAGTAATTTCCTTCCCATGGAATACCTACACCTCTATCTAATTCTAAAATCCAACCTGCAATATTATCTAAGAAATACCTATCATGCGTTACTGCAATTACAGTTCCTTTGTATTGTGCTAAGTGCATCTCTAACCAATGTACAGATTCTGCATCTAAGTGATTGGTTGGCTCATCTAATAATAATACATCTGGTTCTTGTAATAATAAACGGCATAAAGCAACACGACGTTTTTCTCCACCTGAAAGTACACCAATTTTCTTATCGCCTTCTGGAGTACGTAACGCATCCATTGCAATTTCTAATTTAGTATCTAATTCCCAAGCATCAGCTGCATCAATTTCATCTTGTAAAACAGCTTGACGTGCCATTAGTTTATCCATCTTGTCTGCATCAGAATACACTTCTTCTAAGCCAAACATGTCGTTAATTTTATGATATTCGTCAAGAATAGCAACTGTAGCAGCAGCACCTTCTTTAACCACTTCTAAAACAGTTTTTTCTGGATCTAATTGAGGTTCTTGTTCTAAGTAACCTGTAGTAAATTCTGTATCTGAAGTTAAATCTCCTTGGAAATTTTTATCTATTCCTGCAATAATTTTTAACAAGGTAGATTTACCAGAACCGTTAAGACCTAAAATTCCAATTTTTGCTCCATAATAGAAACTTAAATAGATGTTCTTTAGTACTGGTGTGTTTGCCGACTTGAACGTTTTTGTTACGCCAGCCATTGAAAATATAATTTTTTTATCGTCAGCCATATTGTTATTTGTTGTGTTTTGTATAGATGTTCTATTAATCTAGAACTTCCTTAATATATTTGTTTTTAGTTTAGTATTCTACGATTTATTAAAATCAAAATACCTGCTTCGCAAGGTATCTATTTTGGTTTTGATAAACCACTCTTTGCTTCGGTATTAAACTCTTCCTTTTAAGTTTTATGTTTTTACAACTTGAAGAATATAAATAGCTAAAAAAGCTATCTATTTATATTTTTTAGTTACCCTTTGCTTGGCTCTTAAACTCTTCCTTTTAAGGCGTTAAACACCCAAGCAATAGCAAAAAAACCAATACCAACAGAGGCAAATCCCCAACCAGCGACATCATCGTATCTAAAAGCGCCTAAAGCGATTAATGCTAAACCTACTATTATCATAATTGTGGTAGCCCAAGCTAACACAGTATTTTTATTCATTGCCATAATTATCATCTTTTTAAAGGGAATTACAAATATCGTGTATTTATATAAAAAAAGCATCGTAATTATGATGCTTTTAATACCTTAAACTACATATTTATTACATTAGGTTTTCAATTAAAACTAATTTTAAATCTATATTAGCCTGAATTGAAAACCATTCTGCATTTGAAACCCATATCAGCATATTTTAATATTATTTCTAAAAATTAAGAAAAGGCATTCAACTAAACTCAATTAATTTTCAATTATCTAATTTTATCTAATAAATCGCTTAACTGTCCTGCTTCTTCTTCACTTAGGTTTTTAAGTAATTTTGGATCCCACTTATCATCAATTTTAGCTAATAATTTTAAACCATTTTTTATAATAATAATATTTACTACTCTCCTATCGTGTTTGCTAGGTATTCTATCTATTAACTCTTTTGCACACAACTTATCCATTAGTCTAGTAACGTTAGGAGAACGTTGTACCATCCTATTTTTAACAGTTTGAACACTAATAGGTTCTTTTGCTCCTCTTAGAATTCTTAAAATATTATACTGCTGTGGTGAAATATTATATGGTTTAAAAAACTCTAATTGCTTACCATTAACCCAACTTGCAGTATATAATATATTTATGTATGCTTTTAAATCGTTAGATGGAAAAGTAGATTCTATTTCTTTTGAAATATCTCCCATTATATATGGTCTTTAAAGATTTCAATCTCTTGATTTAATGCTTTATTTAAAGCCTGGTCTTTAATACCTTCTTCTGAAAAATTATCGTTAAATGAAGGTAAAGAGAAAGTAGCTACTACATTAGCATTATGCCTTGGAAATCTATCTTTTGCAATTTCTAAAACTGACTGTCCTCCTCTTCCTCCTGGAGAAGTTGCCATTAAAAGCATTGGTTTATTATTCCAAAACTTACCATCAATGCGAGATAACCAATCTATAAGGTTTTTAAAAACTGTTGCATAAGCTCCATTATGCTCTGCTAGAGATAAAATTATTCCATCTGTTTTTATAATATGATCCAAAAAAATTTCTGCATCTTTTGGGATACCTTTCTCGTTTTCTAAGTCAATACCATAAAGTGGTAAATTGAAATTATTAAGATCTAAAACAGTTAAACCAACAGCTTCAATTGAAGCGCCTACAAAAGTAGCTAATTGTTTATTTATTGAGGTTTTACTATTACTACCTGCGAATACTAAAATGTTTTTCATATAAAAATGTGATTCTTAAATTTAAAGGTACAAAAAACACTTTCCACAGAAACTATTGTTATGGTATTTAATAAACAATTAACTATTTTATTGTGATTAAATCGTTTCTACTTTGAAATTAAACTTTGTATTTTAGCTTAAAAATTAATTTAATGGATATCGATTTTAATAAAAACGAAGATTATAATAAATTACTATTATCTGATTTACGTAACCGCTTTGCAAAAGTAAAATTAGGAGGTGGACAAAAACGAATTGATAAACATCACGAAAAAGGTAAACTTACAGCAAGAGAACGTATTGATTATCTTTTAGATAAAAAACGTAAAAGCATTGAAATTGGAGCTTTTGTTGGTGATGGTATGTACGAAGAACATGGTGGTTGCCCTTCTGGAGGTGTTGTAATAAAAATAGGTTATGTAAGTGGCAAACAATGTATTGTTGTTGCTAATGATGCTACAGTAAAAGCTGGTGCATGGTTTCCTATTACTGGAAAAAAGAACTTACGTGCTCAAGAAATTGCAATAGAAAACAGACTTCCAATAATTTATTTGGTAGATAGTGCTGGTGTATATTTACCTTTACAAGACGAGATATTTCCAGACAAAGAACATTTTGGTCGTATTTTTAGAAACAACGCTATAATGAGTAGTATGGGAATTACCCAAATTGCTGCTGTTATGGGAAGTTGTGTTGCTGGTGGTGCTTATTTACCAATTATGAGTGATGAAGCTCTTATTGTAGATAAAACTGGAAGTATTTTTTTAGCAGGAAGTTACCTTGTAAAAGCTGCTATTGGAGAGACTATAGATAACGAAACTTTAGGAGGTGCAACAACACATTGTGAAGTTTCTGGAGTTACAGATTATAAGGCAAAAGACGATAAAGATGCTTTAGATACTATAAAGCGTTTAATAGATAAAATTGGAGATTACGATAAAGCTGGTTATAACCGTGTTGATGCAATTAAACCTAAGGAAAACCCTGAAGATATTTATGGTATTCTGCCAAAATCGAGAGCAGACCAATACAATATGCTTGATATTATTTCTCGATTAGTAGATAATGGAGATTACGATGAATACAAAGCTGGCTACGGAAAAACCATTATTACTGCTTATGCAAGAATAGATGGTTGGGCTGTTGGTATTGTTGCCAACCAAAGAAAGTTAGTAAAAACCAAGAGTGGAGAAATGCAATTTGGTGGTGTAATTTATAATGATAGTGCAGATAAAGCGACACGTTTTATTGCTAATTGTAATCAGAAAAAAATACCATTAGTATTCTTACAAGATGTTACTGGTTTTATGGTTGGTAGTAAAAGTGAACATGGTGGTATTATTAAAGATGGAGCAAAAATGGTAAATGCCGTTAGTAACTCTGTAGTTCCAAAATTCACAATTATTATAGGAAATAGTTATGGAGCAGGAAACTATGCTATGTGTGGTAAAGCTTACGATCCTAGATTAATTGTGGCTTGGCCAAGTGCAGAACTAGCTGTAATGAGTGGAAACTCTGCTGCTAAAGTATTACTTCAAATTGAAAAAGCTTCTTTATTGAAAAAAGGAGAAAAAATTACGCCTGAAAAAGAAGAAGAATTATTCTCTAAGATTAAAAATAGATACGATAATCAAGTATCTCCTTATTATGCAGCGTCTCGATTATGGACAGATGCAATTATAGATCCTTTAGATACCAGAACTTGGATTTCTATGGGAATTGAAGCTGCTAACCATGCTCCTATTGAGAAACCTTTTAACATGGGTGTTTTACAGGTTTAGTTTGTGATTTTATAAATATTAAAAAAGGAACGCAATTGCGTTCCTTTTTTTTGTGTAGCTCTTATTTGTTTAAAGAAGAAATCAATCTTATAAACTCTGCTCTATAACCTAGTTTATCTACTCCTCTTCCATTTTCTGCTAAAGCAATAACATCTTCAATTGTAGTCTTATTAAAATAACTAGATTCTCTTAGCTGCATACCAAATAATGCCACTGCAGAAGCAAATTTCAAGCCTTCTGAAGCCTCTTTTAATTCATCTTTTTGAATATGAACCATCTCTATACTCTTTTTTCCATCTGGATTTTTATACCTAAATTTCACGGTAAACAATTCATCTGAAAAATTTTTATTGACTTCAACTTTAGTGTATTTTAAATCTATTACATTTTTTATATATTCACTTTTAACACCTACTGGAATTACTTCGTAAAGTGCTGTAACCGTATGTCCACTTCCCAATTCTCCAGCATCTTTTGTATCGTCTACAAAATCTTCATCTTCTAATAATCTGTTTTCATATCCTATTAATCTATACGCTTGCACTTTTTTGGGGTTAAATTCCACTTGAATCTTTACATCTTTAGCTATAGTATAAAGTGTGCCTCCAAATTCTTTTCCAAATACTTTTTGCGCTTCTTGCATAGTGTCAATGTATGCATGATTTCCATTGCCTTTATCTGCTAAAATCTCTAATTTAGAATCTTGATAGTTACCATAGCCAAATCCTAAAACAGATAAGAATACACCAGACTTACGTTTATCTTCAATTAGCTTTTTCATGCTTTTATCGCTCGACTCACCAACATTAAAATCGCCATCTGTTGCAAGAATAACACGATTGTTACCTTTTTTCTTAAAATTCTTTTCGGCCAACTTATAAGCTAAATTAATTCCTGCACCACCTGCTGTAGAACCGCCAGATTGCAAATTATCTAATGCATTTAAAATGGTTTCTTTATTATTACCAGATGTTGGCTCTAAAACAACTCCAGCAGCTCCTGCGTAAACAACAATAGACACTTTGTCTTGCTCTCTAAGTTGATTTACCAACAGTTTAAATGCACCTTTTAAAAGCGGTAATTTATTTTGAGCACTCATAGAACCAGAAACATCAATTAAAAAAGTAAGATTAGATGCTGGAAGCTCATCATTTTTATAAGTTTTACCTTGCAATCCTATTTTAACAATTTGCGTTTGAGCATTCCAAGGTGTCACTGCTAATTCTGTATTAATTGAAAAAGGATGCTCACCTATTGGTTGCGGATAATTATAATCGAAATAATTAACCATTTCTTCAATTTTAACAGCATCTGCAGGAATGGCTTGACCATTATTAATCATACGTCTTATGTTACTATAAGATGCTTTATCTACATCTATGGAAAAAGTAGACAATGAATTAGATTTAGTAATCTCAAAATTATTTTCTACTATTTCTTCATAAACATCTTGAAATCCTTTTACTTCTTCAATTTGCGAATTTTTAGATTTTTTTATAGCCCGTCTAACATCTTTTGGTAAAATATGGTTTCCACTTTTTGTTTGAATAATTATGACTCCATTAGATCCACGAACTCCATATAAAGCAGCTGCATTTGGTCCTTTTAGTACTGAAATCGACTCTATATCTTCATTTTTTAAATTAAACAAACCTACTTCACTATTTATAGAATTATCTAATGGTACTCCATCTACAATAAATAATGGCTTATTATTACCAGAAATAGATGAATTCCCTCTTAATACAATTCTTGAAGAACTTCCAACTGTACCTTTAAACTTTTTCTTAACTGCCAATGGTTTGGAATTAGATAATCTTTTTATTTTTCTCTTACTCCTTGATCTTAAGGACACACCACTTACTTTACCAGATAATGCAACAGAAGAAGAATAACCTAATGCTTTTCTTTCCTTTTTAATACCCATTGCAGTAATTACAACCTCTTCAAGTACTTGTTCTTCCATTGCGAAACTAATAATACTACTAGCTCCTACAGTTTTTTCTATTGTGCTACCAACATAAGTAAATACAATAATATCACCTACTTGTGCTGGAATACTATAGTGTCCATCAAAATCTGTGGTTGTTCCGTTAGATGTTCCTTTTACAAAAACATTAACGCCTGGTAATGGTAAAGCATTTTCATCTGTAATTGTTCCTGTAATCGTTTTTTGCTGTGCATGTACTTGTAGTGAAACAAACAACACAATAATTAAGTTTAATACGTTTTTCATAATAGTTATTTTAAAATGTTAGTCTTTTATTATTGAAATTAATTCTGGTAATAATGTAATTGCAGTAAGTAAAACAACATTACTTCCTTTACTTTTTGTGATTTGTTCTTTAACAGATGTTACATCAACTTTAGAAGTTTCAGTTTTATTTGTAGACACATTTGGATTTCTAACCATAACTACCATATTATCTGCTGTTTCGCTATAATCCTCTTGTGCCTGTTGGTATGCCATTGCAATACCATCGTTATGTTTTTCTGTAATACTCGATTTAACATCGTTAATTACAGCTAACATTTTTTTAATTTCTTTAGCCGAAACTCTATCTAATAACATTCCGTTTTGTCCTGAATAAACAAATACAGATACTTTATCTTCTTTTATTAAACGTGTGGTTAAAAATTTAAAAGCTTGTTGAAGAATGATTTTATCTTCCGAAGAAAAATTAGTTTTTGAAGTTTCTAAAATGAAGCTTATTTGCTTGGTTTTAGTTTTATCCTCTGCATTAGATTTAGTGTTAGCATTATCTGTAGTAACCTCTTTAGGAAAGTGATTTGCCACGAATGTTATTAAATGATCTAAGGCAATAGATTGCGTTTCTATACTGTTTTGAGCAGAAAGAGATGTTAAGCTTACTAGCGTAACAAATAAGGTGAGTACTGTTTTCATAATCTTTGGTTTTAAAGTTTAGAGTAAAACTATAACCAAAGTCTATGTTATAAAATATAGAATGAGTGAACAGGTGTTTTTAATGAGTGAACACTACTTTTAATAAGCTTTACATTATTATAAAAAAAACTATATTTGAAAAATTAAAAAAAAATCATATTTATGACATCAAAATTACCTTTACTTATTTCTTTTTTTCTGAGCCTTAGTTTTATAAGTTTTAAAAGTTATACAACATTAAAAACAGATTCTAATTACGCTTTAATTCCACTTACCTCATCAGGTCTTGCTGCTACTTTTGGTATGGATAGAACTGGAAGCCCTATTTCTGGTGGACAAAATTGTAGTGGTTGCCATAGTGGTGCAAGTAACAATTCTACAATAACTATTACAGTAATAGATGCTATGGGAACTACGGTTACAAATTATACTCCTGGAACGACTTATGATTTATTTTATTCTGTAGAAAGCCAATATGGAATTGCAAAAGGTTTTCAATCTGTTATATTAGGTTCTGCAAATAGTGCACAAGCAGGTACAATAATTAATCCAGGTCCTGGAGCTGCTGTTGTAACTTTAAATGGAAGGCAATATTTAGAACATTATACAACTTCTTTTAGTGCTAATTATACAGTTTTTACTGCAGAATGGGTTGCACCTAACGGACAAGATGATATTACATTTTATGCCTCAGGTATTGCAGGAAATGGTAATGGAGCAACTTCTGGAGATGAAGCAATTAGTCCTGTAGCTTTAACTTTAACTAAAAACACATTATCTAATGCTACTTTTGAATTAAATAACAACATAAAACTATTCCCTAATCCATCAAACTCAGGTTTTAATATTGATTTAGGTAAAGTTTATAAAAACACAACAATTGAAATTACTAATTTAAACGGGCAATTAATTAAAACAATTAATAGTAATAACGAGCAAACTATTAATTTTAATTTAGAAGTTGCTAAAGGCTTATACTTTGCTAAAGTAAAGACTTTAAGTACTGAATTAGTTATATTGAAACTATCTGTAAAGTAAAAACATTATTTTTTAACTATTAAATCCAGTGTTTTAATACGCTGGATTTTTTTATTTTAATAATCTTTGGTTTTAAAGTTTAGAGTAAAACTATAACCAAAGTCTATGTTATAAAATACAGAATGAGTGAACACTACTTTTTTAATAATTGTAATGTTTTTTTACGCTGAATTTTCCCAGAAGTAGTCTCAACGAAATTAGATAAGTAATAGGTTTTTTTAGGTTTAGAATATGAATCTAAAGTATTAAATAGAGAAATATCTAAATCATTTTCTTCTCCTTCAATAATAAGAATAACACGTTCTCCAAGAGTTTCATCTTCTTCTGAAGCTATAAAGAAACGATTGCTAATTTTACCACTTAACAAATTCTCTACTTGCTCTGGAAATATTTTAATACCGCCAGAATTAATAATAGTATCTGCTCTACCAATCCATTCAAATTCGTTTTCAGACAGAAGCTTAACCACGTCGTTAGTAATTATTACTGCAGTAGAAACACGAGGAGCATCAACAATAAGACAGCCTCTATCGTCTTGCGTAATTTTTATATTTGGTAAGGTTTTAAAACTATTGTTTTTAGTCGTATTATTTAATTGTTTCACTGCTATATGAGAAACGGTCTCTGTCATACCATAAGTCTCAAAAATAGTAGTTTTTAGTTCTTTTAATTTAGAATTTAATGCTGAAGATACTTTTGCTCCTCCTACAATAACCGTTTTAATAGCCTTTAATTTATCTTCATTTTTTTCAAGCTGTAAAGGCACCATTGCAGTAAAATGATACTGCTTTTCTAAATCTATTTGCAGGTTAGATTTTGGTTCAATACTATCCATTTCGAGGCCTAAAACTAGAGCACGAACTAGCATCATTTTTCCAGCAATATAATGTGCTGGTAAACATAAAAGTGCTGTGCTACCTGGTTGTAAGTTAAAGTGAATTCCTGTTGCAATTGCACTATTAACCATAGCTTGCTTTTTAATTACAATAGTCTTGGGAGTTCCAGTAGAGCCAGATGTTTTAAGCGCAATTGTATTAGATGTGTCTTGCCATTGGTATAAAAATTCTCCTATATCCTTTTTATAGTATTCCTCAGTTTTAATTAAATGTAGCGCAAGTGTTTTTAAATCCCTAAAGCCATAATGTTCTCCATTAAACTTAAAACACTCATGTACTGTATTTAAACTTGGCATGTACTAATCTATTACTTTGTAGTTCTCTTTTTGTGGCGCTACAACCTTTCCAAAAAGTTTTTCTTTCCAGTTAGTCCACTTGTAAACTTTAGCAAAGATGAAAATGATAATTGGAAAGATTACAAATACAGGCAAAACAATATCGTTAAATCCAACGCCTGGTTCTGAAATATCTTTAAAAACAGAATGTGTTTGTAAAACGGTCCAATCTGCTGAAACTAACAATGCTCCAAATAAATTATTTGCTGCATGAAAACCTAATGCTAATTCTATACCTTCGTCCATAAGTGTTATAATACCCAAAAACAATCCAGTACCAATGTAGTAGACCATTACTAAGGTTCCCAACTTATCTACTTCTGGATTAAAAAAGTGCATTCCACCAAAAATTAAAGAGGTCATAAGTAAAGGAAACCACCTATTTTTAGCCAATGTCCCAAAACCTTGCATTAAATAACCTCTAAAAATATACTCTTCTGTACTTGTTTGTATTGGTAAAAGAAGAATTGCAATTAAAGCTAAAATTAAAAAACGTTTTAACTCAAAGTTCCAAACATAACTTTCTGGAGTTAAATAGTAATCTAGTAAAACCATACCTGAAGAAATAATTCCCCAAAAGATAAAAGCAAACCAAATACGTTTCCAATCTATTTTTTTTCTTGCTGTTGTTAATCCTATTATTGTTTGTTTATGTAAGTACTTGACAACTAAAAACAAAGTAACCAAAGCAAAAACGAAAGACAATAACATTAAAAACAGATTAAGGTTAGGCTCTAAAGAAGTCATTAATTCTTGTTCTGTCATTGAAAAAACAGAACCTCCTTTTTCTACAGCTTTTAAAATGGCAGCCACAGTAAAAGGAATTTGCCCAACAACAGCTCCAATAATCACTATTACAGAACCAATAAGGTATCTCCAAAATTCATGCTTAATCTTAAATGCTTGTTGTATAAAATCCATTTGCTATAAATTAAAGTTCCAATTATTATTATTATTATTATTGTACTGCAATGTACCATTTTCTACTTGTAAAGGCGATTGAAAGTTGTTTGTAAACAAACTTCCAGTACCTAAACCTTGAGGCATTTTATTATTTTTTAAATACGTGTATTGTGCAATAGCACTTAGTCCAATATTACTTTCTAAAGCACTTGTAATCCACCAATTAATATTTTGCTTTTTGGCTAAAGCAATCCACTCATCTGTTCCTGCAAAACCACCAATAAAACTGGGTTTTAATATTATGTATTGCGGTTTTATGGTTTGTAGTAGTTCAATTTTATTTTCTGTTGAAAAAACACCTATTAATTCTTCGTCTAAAGCAATTGCCAATGGTGATTTCTCGCACAAACTAGCCATAGCTTCAAATTGATGTTGCCTAATTGGCTGCTCTATAGAATGTAGATTAAAATCGCTTAATTGCTTCAGTTTTTCTAAAGCAGTATCTGGACTAAATGCGCCATTAGCATCGACACGTAGTTCTATATCGCTTTCGCGGAAATGCCTTCTAATACCTTTTAATAAATTTAATTCTGTTTTAAAATCTATGGCTCCAATTTTTAATTTAATACATTTAAAACCTGTTTCAATTTTATCTTGAATTTGCTGTTTCATAAAGGCTTCAGTTCCCATCCAAATTAAGCCATTTATAGCAATTGATGCTTCTCCTTTAGTAAATTTAGATGGAAATAACTCGAAATTGTTATCTGCTTCAAAAGACAGAAAAGCCATTTCTAATCCTATTTGAATACTAGGAAACTCAATATTTTTAGCTAAAAGAATAGCCAAACCTTTTTCTATATTCTCACAAGTGTATTTAAGTTGTGCTTCGTAATCTTCTCGATCATCTATAGACAAACCACGAAGAATTCCACATTCTCCAACACCGCTTTTTTCTTCCGAAGATAAAATAATAAACCACGTTTCTTTCGTTTTTAAAACACCACGAGATGTACCACTTGGTTGTTTAAAATTAAGAATGTGTTTTTTGTAGATTGCTTTCATAAATAGTTTCAAAAATACTTAAAAAAAATTGTAACTTGGTTTTAATTATTCCATAACTAATGAGTACGTTTCCAAATCTAATTTTATTTGCTATTCCGTTTTTTGCGGCTTCAATTTTTTTAGAAGTTTATGTTGTTTTCAAGCAGCATAAAACCTATGATTATAAAGATGCATTAACTTCAATTTCCATGGGAATTGGTAATGTTCTACTCACTTTTATTAGTAAAGTGATAGTGCTTTTTTGCTTTTTATATATTTATAATAATTTTAGACTATTTACAATTCCAATGGCTTGGTGGAGCTTTGTTTTATTACTCTTTGCAGACGATTTTTGCTATTATTGGTTTCATAGAATATCTCACGAATGTAGACTGTTTTGGGCTTCGCATGTGGTGCATCATTCTTCAGAAAAATATAATTTAAGTACAGCTTTAAGACAAACTTGGTCTGGTGGATTTTACACTTTTATCTTTTGGTTAGTTTTACCTCTATTAGGTTTTCATCCTGGAATGATTATTTTACAAATGTCTGTTAGCTTAATTTATCAATTTTGGATACATACAGAAATCATAAATAAATTACCAAAATGGATCGAGGCTGTGTTTAACACGCCTTCACATCATCGTGCTCACCATGGAAGTAATGTTATTTATCTAGATAGAAATTATGCTGGAATCTTTATAATTTGGGATCGATTATTTGGCACTTTTCAAGCTGAACTAGATACCGAAAAAGTAAAATATGGCTTGATTGAAAATATAAACACACATAACCCTATTAAAATTGCCTTTCATGAATGGGTAGCAATGTTAAAAGACATGTCTAAGAAAAAAGTATCTTTTATTAACCGAGTAAAATATCTTATAAAACCTCCAGGTTGGAAACATGATGGTAGTGGTGTTAATTCTAACGATTTAAAAAAAGAATGGCTTAAAAAAAAGTCTTAAAACAAATGTCCAATACCTAAAAGTACAGCTAAAAGAACTGTAGATAAAGCTAGTTTTTTTAATTCAGGATCAAAATCTGTCAAATTTGTAATGGCATTTACACGTTTTAAATGCAATATTAAAGGTATATAAGCTAGAAAAAATATTAAATTAAATGGAGAAACGTAGTATAAAACCCCAAATAGAAACGTTGTTAATATTGCTCCAATAACTAAAAAATTATGATAATTTTTCGCCTTTTCTCTCCCTAATTTTACTGCTGTTGTTATTTTATTACTTTTTAAATCGGTCTCTATATCTCTCATATTATTGAGATTTAAAACGCCTGCACTAAGTAAACCAAGAGCAATAGCTGGTAAAACGGTTACATGATCAAATTGTTTTGCAAACAAGACATAACAACCTACAACACTTATAATTCCAAAGAATAAAAACACATAAACATCACCTAAACCTCTATAACCATATGCTGTGTTTCCCATTGTGTATTTTATAGCAGATCTTACAGCAAATGCTGCAATTCCAAAAAACAGAAGCGCTAACAATAAATGTTTAGACCCAAAAGCAGAATAGATTAAACCAATAGTTAGCCCAATACAAATTAGAATATTCATTCTAATAGCATGAAGCATCTCGTCTGGAGAAATACTACCACTTTGGATGGCACGCTCTGGTCCTATTCTATCTTCGTTATCTGTTCCTTTTTCAGCATCACCATAATCGTTAGCCAAATTAGATAACACTTGATAACTAATAGTTGCTGCAATTGCTAAAAGGAACACTTGCCAATTAAAAACACCGTTATACTCTGCTAAACAACCTGCAACAATAATTCCCGAAATAGAAAGTGGTAGTGTTCGTAATCTTATAGCAGAGAGCCATATTGAAATATTTTTCATGACACTATGTTAAGGTATCCACTGCTTTGGGAAGTTAGGTTTTCTTTTTTCTAAAAAGGCATCACGACCTTCTTTTGCTTCGTCTGTCATGTATGCCAAACGTGTTGCTTCACCTGCAAACACTTGTTGTCCAACCATACCATCGTCTGTTAAATTCATTGCAAATTTAAGCATTCTTATAGACGTTGGCGATTTTTCTAGTATTTCTTGAGCCCATTGGTAAGCTGTAGCTTCCAATTCTTCATGAGGAATTACGGCATTTACCATTCCCATATCATAAGCTTCTTGAGCAGAGTAACTACGCCCTAGAAAAAATATCTCTCTGGCCTTTTTTTGTCCTACCATTTTAGCTAAATATGCAGATCCATAACCACCATCAAAACTAGTAACGTCTGCATCTGTTTGCTTAAAAATAGCGTGTTCTTTACTGGCTAAAGTTAAATCGCAAACCACATGTAAACTGTGACCACCACCAACTGCCCAACCTGGAACAACTGCAATAACTGCTTTAGGCATAAAACGAATTAAACGCTGTACTTCTAAAATATTTAATCTGTGGTAACCATCTTCTCCTACATATCCTTGATGACCTCTAGCTTTCTGGTCTCCTCCAGAACAAAATGAATAGATACCATCTTTAGTCGATGGACCTTCGGCAGACAATAAGACAACTCCAATAGAAGTGTCTTCTTGCGCATCATAAAAAGCATCGTAAAGTTCTTTTGTTGTTTTAGGTCTAAACGCGTTTCTAACGTTTGGTCTGTTAAATGCTATTCTAGCAACTCCATTACATTTATTATAGGTAATATCTTCAAAATCCTTGACTTTAACCCATTTTACCTCGCTCATATTATCTTTTATTTTTCAGAATTTAAAAATACATAATTTTGATTATTGAAGTCCTTATTTTTTAATTATTCTTTAAAAACTTACGCTAACTTTTTTTATTAAAGTTAATCAGAATTTATTTCTTAACAACATCAAAATTTAATTTTTTGTAGGTAAAAACTTAATAAAAAATGTTTTTAATCGATAAAAACACACCGTTTGTAATAAATTAATTTTATTAATCAATAAAAAAATGCAAATAGACGAGTTGACAATATCTTTATGGCGTTATTAATAAAACCATAAACCATTGTTAATGAGAACAATTAACTCACCTATCTACAAAAGCGTGATAGAAACGCACCATCTTACAATTGGCGATTTCTACTTCTTTAAGAATTTACTAATTGCAGAAGTTAAAGAAGGAATTCATTTAGACACAAATAACACACAAACGCTTTTAAAAATTACAAACTCTTTTTTTAAGAATAGACCTTTTGGGCATATTACTAATAGAATTAACCAATATTCTATTTCACCATTAGACATAGCCAGCTATAGCGAAAAATTAGAAAACGCTGTATCATACTGCTCAATTATATATAACAACCATTTCGATGAAATGAACGTTAAAATAGAACAGCATTTTATAAAAAAACCATATTATATAGCAAATACTTTAGAAGAAGCTTCATTTTGGTCTAAAGAAAAAGTAGTTAATACGTTTTCTATTAGTGCATGAAATCTATCAAATGAGAGAAAACTAAAAACTAGTTATTCTTTTTAACATAAGCAAAAACACTATAGTTTATTTATAGATGAGTCTTTTATTTTTATCTATTCAGAAAGTAAACTTCTATAAAAAATAATAACCAACCAATTTTTCCTTAAACTAAAATTAGTAGAAAGCTGCTTTTATTACTTATGCAGTATAGCAGCTTTATTGTTTTGTTAAAAATTAAAAAACTAGAAGTTAAACTAAACGAATACCGTCTGTTTCAATAGTAATTTGTTTCTGCTTATAAAGTGTACCAATCGCTTTTTTAAAGTTCTTCTTACTCATTTCTAAAGTATCTTTAATTGCTTCTGGTGAAGATTTGTCGTGTAGTGGTAAATATCCAGAGTTATCTTCAAGAATTTCTAGAATCTTCTTTGCATTAGGTTCTATGTTTCTAAAACCAACTTGCCCTAAAGCTATATCTAATTTATTTCCTGGTCTTATTTTTTTAATAATCCCTTTTAAACGATCTCCAATACTTAATTCTTGAAAGATACTGTCTTTATAAATTAATCCTGTATGTTGTTTGTTTACAATAACATTCATTCCAAAATCACTTGGGTGCGACACTATTAAATTTACTTCTTCAAATTCAGCGACTGTTAGTTCTTCATTATCTAGAAACCTATTCGTTTTACTTGTAGCTACAAGTCTTTCGCTTTTTTCGTCTAAATAACAATGTACTAAATACCAACCTCCTTTTTTCATTGGAAAGGCTTGCTCTTTAAACGGGCAAAATAATTCTTTCACCATTCCCCAATCAAGAAAAGCACCATAATCGTTTACTGCATTACAACGTAAAACAGCAAAATCACCTTTTGTAATATGTGGCTCATCTGTTACTGCAACTAAACGTTCATCGTTATCTAAGTATATAAATACCTCTACATCATCACCAACTTTAAAAACGTCTTCAACATAACGGTTTGGTAATAAAACCTCGTTACCATCTGTATCTCCTAGAAACATACCTGGTTCGGTTTCTCTAAGTATTTCTAAAGTATTATATTCTCCTATATTTATCATGCGGCAAAAATACTAATATTAATACTCAAAAATGAGGTTTTTTTCATTTTGGGAGTAATTTTATAGTCCTGAAAAAAAATTAATAAGATATAATAACAAATATCTAAGAATCTTAAACAAATACAGAGCAATAAAAAAGCGTTACAACCTAGATTGTAACGCTTTATATATGTTTTAAAATATTATTCTATTTGTAAACAGACTCTTTTTTAAAGTGTCTCGCTAATAAATAATAAACAACTGCTCTGTATTTATTTCTGTTAGATTTACCATATTTCTCAATTACAGAAGCTATAGCTTTATCTAAGTCTGCACTATCTGCTAAGCCTAATTTTTTAATTAAAAAATTATTTTTAACTGTAGCTAATTCTTTATCATCTGAACCAGAAACCGTTGCCGCATCTTTATTGTAAATAGATGGTCCGCAACCAATTGTTACTTTAGTTAAAAAATCCATGTCTGGAGCTTCACCTATCTTATCTTTTAAATCTGCCGCGTATTTTGCTATTAGATCATCTCTTTTACTCATAATTATAGTTTTAAGTTATTTTTATTCTCCTTAAATATACGTTTTTTTTAAACCAATAAAATCACTGCTTTAATAAATTATAACCGCAATATCGATAAACGGAAAAATTTATCGACTAATTACTTAATTGCACTAAAATACTTGAGAAGAGTCTCATCATTCAAATCGTTTGGTGTAAAAATTTCAAGTAATTTAGGTTTGGTATCTTTAACATAAAAATGGTTTAAAACCGAAACTAATTCTGTTTCACTTGAAGCTGTATTATATTTAAAACCATACATCGCACAGAGTTGTTTTGCTGTTAAATTGTGCTTGGTCTCAAAATAGGTGTCATAGTTTGGTGTGTTTTTATGTCCTGGTAAAATTCTAAAAATACCTCCTCCTCCATTATTAACAACAATTACTCTAAAGTTGTTGGGTATATAATTATTCCAAAACGCATTACTATCGTAAAGAAAACTTAAATCTCCTGTAATAAATGTGGTTTGTAATTTAGAGGCTAATGCAGCACCAATAGCAGTGCTTGTACTTCCATCAATTCCGCTAGTTCCTCTATTGCAAAAAACTTCTATAGATTTCTTTAAATCGAAGAGTTGCGTGTACCTAATTGTAGAACTGTTACCTACTTGTAATTTAGAATCGTTTGGTATGCTTTTTAATAGTAATTCAAATACTTTAAAATCGCTAAAAGGAATTGTTTTTAAATAAATCTCATGTTTTTCTCTTCTACTTTTAAAAGCAGTAAGCCAAAAACTATTGTATTCACTTTGTACAGCCTTTGTTTGCTCTAAAAATTGAGAAAAGAATGTGTTAACTGGCATTTTAAATGCTTTATTTAATGCAAAAAATGTATCATTAGCATGATGCTCTCCAATATGCCAATGTTGTTTTAATTTACAATCTCTTAAGAATTTTTTAATTTTTTTAGAAACAACTAGCCCGCCAAAAGTTAAAAGTATTTCTGGTTTTAATTGCTCTAGTTCCTCAGTATTTAAAGCAGCTATTAATTTATCTATTCCAGGAATAAAACGCTCGTTATGCATATTAGAAGTTGTTTCGGTAAGTACTAAAACACTTTCGTCCTGGGCTAAAAGGTTTAAGTATTCCTGCTCTACAGTATTTGGTTGGTTTACACCTACTAAAACTAATTTACGCTTGGCAGTATTCCACAGGTTTAAAAAGACACTTAAATCTTCATTTTCAATATCTTTTTCCGCAAGCGGAATAACCTCTGGATTCACAACTAGTTCATCAACCATATCATACAAAGGCTCATTAAACGGAACATTAATATGTACAGGTCCTTTTTGTGAAACCGAAATATTAATGGCCTTATTTACCTGTTCTTCATTATGTTGCTGTATTATTTTTTGCAAGTCAAGATCCTTTTCTAACTTGTTCTCAATACTTTTTAATATTGGCAACTCGTTTTTATTAAGTTTATTTTCTTTATCTAAATCTTGCTTTAAATTAGCAGAATACAAAATGTGATTTTTATAAACATCTTCTTGATTTATAGTTTGTCCATCACCAATACCTACTAAATATTTTGGTCTATCTGCACTCAAAACCACTAAAGGAATATTACTATAATAAGCCTCTGCAACAGCTGGATAATAATTTAAAAGCGCACTACCAGACGTACAAACAACAGCCACTGGTTCTTGAATTTGCTGTGCAATTCCCATAGCAAAAAACGCAGCACAACGCTCGTCTACAATACTATAACATTTAAAAAAAGGATCGTGAGTAAAACCTATTGTTAAAGGTGCATTTCTACTACCTGGAGATAATACTATATGTTGTATATTCTTAGCTTTACAAAGCTGAATAACGGTTTGAGCGAGTGGTATTTTTGGGTGCTTCATCTGTGGTGTAAAAATACAAAATCGGCCTTTTAATACGCATTAAAACAACACCTTTTTCATGGTTTGTGTTTTATTTACTGTTTCTTGCCATTCATTTTCTGGAATAGAATCTTTTGTAATACCACCTCCAACGTAAATACTTGCTTTTACATCTGTTAATTGCATGCAACGCAGGTTTACAAATAAATTAGAAACCGTTTTTATTGCAGCATAAGCACTATTCTCGACATTACGCCTGTTAGTATTACGTGTTTTTTTCTCGACTATATTTAATTCACCTAAAAAACCCGTATAAAACTCACGATTATAATTTTCTGTTTCCAAAATAAATGCCTTTGTAACATCCTTGGGCAAACCACAAACTGCAGGTGTTGGATGTAAAATATCTACAACTTCTTTTAAATTTTTATTTAAAACACCAGAAACTCGTGTCCGCAAATGCAGTAAACTCCCTGCTTTTACAGTTTCTACATTGGCAACATTTAAACTACTTACAGAAGATTCTAAATTACTTACTAAATAAGCTGTAACTAGCTGTTGTTCTTCAGTTTCTTTAGCTTCCCATTTTGGATTCTCTTCACCTTTAAACTCTTGTGTTCCTGCTAAAGACATGGTTGTAAACCTATTTCCAGTAACACTAAGTAATGTTTCTGGAGTTGCACCAAGCCAAAGTCCTATTTTTGGATGATACCAACAATATACAAATGCAGTTTTGTATTGTGCCAATAAGCGTTTAAAGAGCTCTATAGGGTTACTTTCTGAAAGTTTCACCTCTTCTACTCTAGAAATCACTACTTTTTTAAAGGCACCATTTTTAATGCTATTTATTGCTTTTGAAACAAGTGAGACGTGAAAGTCTTTTACTTCGTTTGAAATTTTTATCTCTTTATGGCTTCCTGTCTTTGCAGGAATAACAGCATTAGTTTCCGCACTAGAAGATTGGTTTGTAGGAATTAAAACTGTTTCCTTTTTAGAGTCGAATGGAGAAAAAACAAAACCACTTTCGGTTAAGTCTTTAGAAGTGTAAACCGTATCATTATCTTGAAACACTCCTTTAACAATCGAAGCATTGGGTTTACGATACAATACAAAAGGCAGAGCATCATCAAAATAATCTTGAGCAGCTTCAAAAAAATCGTCGGTTTGCATAAATTACTTCTTTTTTGGTAATGAGATAGTAGACAATCTACAAATAGAAACTAAATTATTAGCTTCGTCTGTTACCCTAATATCTAATAATTGTGTGGTTCTACCTTTATGTAAAAAAGTAGCTTTTGCATAAACAAAACCATCTTTTACACTTTTTAAATGGTTTGCAGTAATCTCTAAACCACGTACAAACATAGTATCTGTGTCTGTAAAAATATGCGAAGCAAAACTACCAACACTTTCTGCCAAAGCTGCTGTTGCTCCACCATGCAATACACCATCTGGTTGGTGTACTCTTGGTGTTACCGGCATTCTGGCTACTAAAAAATTTTCACCAAAATCTACCATTTCAATGTCTAAGGTTTCCATTAAAGTATTTTTACTAGAAGCGTTTGCTTTTGCTAGCATTTCTGTTTTAGAAATATTCATCTTTTTACTGTATTTTTATAACTTCAAAAATACGAAACATAGCAACAATGCAATCTACCCAAAAGGAAATATTTTACACCACCAATAAACCCTATTCTACTTTAAACACTTTAACAGATAAAACTAAAAATGTATGGTTTGTATGCCATGGTTTAGGCTATTTAAGTAAATATTTTATTAGATATTTTAAAGGCTTAAATGCCGAAGAAAATTACATTATCTCACCTCAAGCGCCTAGTTTGTATTATCAAGATGGTTTTAAACATGTTGGTGGTTGCTGGTTAACTAAAGAAAATACGCAAACCGAAACCCAAAACATTGTAAATTATTTTGATTCTATTTTAGCCGAAGAACAAATCTCTGAAAGCAAAAACCTTATTGTTTTAGGCTATTCTCAAGGTGTTAGCGTAGCAACACGTTATATTAAAAACAGACAATTACAATGTTCTCAACTAATATTGCATTCTGGTGGTTTACCAAAGGAATTAATAGCCGAAGATTTTAAACTTTTAAAAGGCAAAGTCTCTTTGGTTTATGGTACTGAAGATGAATATTTAAACAAAACACGTATTGCTTACGAAACTAAACGTGCTCAAGAATTATTTGGAAAGGAAGTAAATATTATTCCTTTTGAAGGCAAACATGTGGTTAATGTGGATATTATTAATGGTTTGGTTTGATGCTTTTTTTGGTTTAACGAGAATTTGAAAAAAAATCATGAAGGTTCGTTTAACGTGTTCATATATGGTTAGTTTGCTTGGTTTAAATTAATAAAAGAAAACGAACCAGTAACTAATTATACTCGTTGTCGTGTGCCATTTTTTTTCTTTGTTTGTATTTTCTTTTAGTTCTTATTAATCTATATCTTAAATCGTCGTAAAACAGGCTTATTAATAAAATTACTGCTCCAAAAATTAGAGTATTTAATTTCAAGTCAAGTCTTGAGTAAAGAAATCCACCTATTAGTCCTCCAAGAAAAAAGAAGCAAATTATATAAATTCGCAGTTTAATAGTCTCCTTAATTTTTTCTCTATGCGGATGAGCTTTAGGAAAAAATAGTTGCGATAATTCTATCCCTAAATCTGTAAACAATCCTGTAAGATGTGTTGTTCTTACAATTGCATTTGAAATTTTTGAAACAAAAGAATTTTGAAGTCCCATAGAGAAGAGTAGTAAACAAATTATTAAATCTGGATATTTTATTTCTCCAGTATTACTTATGATAGAAATTGAGAGTAATATTAGGCATTCAATTATTGTTGGTAATACAAAAACATTAAGTTTTCTATTTCCTTTAAATTTTTCAATTAGAAAACTTGACAAAAAAGAACCAAAGAGAAAGGAAAAAATATAAAGGAAATAAATTGTTCCCTTCCAAACTTCAAAATTGGCAACATCTCTAATAAAAAGAGCAAAATGTCCAGTTACATTTGTAGTCAACTGGTTAAAAGCTAAAAATCCTGTAACATTAACAATTCCAGCAACAAAGGACAAAACTGTGGCAATTTGCAGATTATGTTTTATTGTTCTGCTTTTACCTTGATGTCTAAACATTTTATTTTTATTTAGTTAGGTTTTTCAAATTGCACCCAATATTTCGTTCATATAAAATCATTTCAATATTTTATATTAGACGTTAAACGAAGTTCGACTATTTTTTTAGAAAATAAAGTAGATAAAAGTTAGAATACCTAAGATAATCTTCTTTAGTAGGTTAGAAGTCGCAATAAATTATTTATGGTGTTGTTAGAGATTTTCTCTCTCTAAAAGACTTGTTATTAGCCGAAGAACTTAAGAGGTTATTTTTTATATAAATTATAGTTCTCTTTTGAAGACAAACATAGTGTTTAAAATTATGTAGCCTTATTTCAGGACGGGTCAAAGGTTCGTTTAACGGTTCGTTGATATAAAATCGTTTCAATGTTTTATATTATACGTTAAACGAAGTTCGACTATTTTTTTTAGAAAGTAAAGTAAATAAACCTTTTACAGTGTTAGCTTTTAGTGCTTTTTCGGTTTAAAATTAAATTTTAGATTTTATTCTACTTAAAGTTTCTTGAGATATATTAATATAAGAAGCAACTATTTTGTTTGGTAAGCGTCTAACAATATTTTGGTTTATTTTAAACAATTGTTTACACCTTTTTGATGCATCTAGAGTAGAATTTCTTGATTACTATTAGTTAAAACTATAGCATCGAAATTTACTTTATCTAATTCTTCTTCAATATTAAAAGACCAATTATATTTTTATTTAAAGTCTTTTAATACAGTAGTTTAAAAAATAAAACAGAAGGCTACGGTATACCTTTATAAAGGAAATTACTTATATTTTTACAAAGAAAAACCTGTAATAAATACTTGATTTATTACAGGTTAAATGGTTTCTATTTATAGTAGACAATTAATTTTTAAGTTGTTATTCTTTTACCAACTTATCTATAATTGCTTTTACTGGTAATATTGCTTTAGTATGTTCAATACTAGGTCCAGCAACCCAAACCGTTTTATAAGTTGCAGTTTTCGCAGCATTTTCTGCAGCTTTCATTCCTATTGAAAAACGAACCATCTTAACCCATTTTTTAAGTTTCTTGTTTTTATTTAAAACCGTTTCAAGCCAGGATTCTTTAGTTCCAATTTTCTGAACATAAGGCGTATTAATCACAGTACATGGTGTACCAGAAATACGCTGTGTCATGATAATATCTTCTGCACCATAATCTACACAAGCTTGCTTGTATTCATCTGTTACTCCTGCTTCTATAGATGCTATAAATGGGCTTCCAACACTTACGCCTTCTGCTCCATAACTTATCATTCTATCAATATCTGCTTTACAACCTACTCCTCCTGCAGAAATTACTGGAATGCTTAAAGCTTTGCTTAATTGATTTGTTAATTCTTCTGGAGATAAATTTCCTCTGTGTCCACCAGCTTCACTATTTACTGCAATTGCAGCATCTGCACCTAATTGTTCTACTTTTTGTGCAAAACGTAAATCAGTAACATCACAAAATACTTTTATACCTGCTTTATGCGCTTGTTTTATGGTTTCTTCTGGACTTCCTAAAGAGGTGATAATAAAATCGCAACCTTCTTCGCAAATCACTTCTAACTGTCCTTTATATTTTAAGTTAGATTTATTGACTATTAAATTAAAACCGAATGATCCACCTTCAACCTTATTAGCTTTAAGCTCTTTTAATACAGCTCTTAACTCATCTAGTGTTCTATAATTAAGTGCTGGAATACAACCTGCTATTCCACCTTTCATAGCTTCTGTTACCATAGCAACGTTAGAGACCAAAAACATTGGTGCTTGAATTATTGGGTGTTTTATGTTTAAGAGTTGAGTTAATTTGGTTTGCATGATCTTTTATTTATTTCAACAAATATAATCAATAATTTATTATGCATGCATAATAAATTAAAAATTGGGTATATGACCTTGATCATTTTGAAATAGTATGGTCTTGTCTAATTTTGATTTATTAATCATATAAATATACAATCATGAAAAAAGTACTTTTTATTTTAATCGCATTAGGATTAACATCTCAAGTTTATGCCCAAGATCCAATTGAATTGGAAGAAATAGTAATATCTGTAAGCTACAAATATTTAAATGCCGCATACTCACCAGACTCGGATAGCAGAGTTAAAACCCTAGAAAAGGAAGTTGCATTATATGATATAAAAAACGCTGAATTCTATAGTGATGAATATGACAACTATTCTGTTTCCTTTTTTATTCCAGACGGCAAAATTGTTGCTGCTTATAATAAAGAAGGTGATGTTATAAGAACTATTGAAAGATTTGAAGATGTAAAATTACCTAAAGACGTTAGAGATGCTGTTGCAAAACGTTTCCCTAATTGGTCTATTGTAAAAGATGTTTATAGTGTTAAATTTCATAAAGGAAATAATGTTGCTAAAAAACAATATAAAATCAAATTAAAAAATGGTGAAGAAATTGTTAGAGTAAAAACAGATGAGTATGGAACGTTTTTATAAGCAACTACCTTATAAAATCGCCTTATTAAAAATGATAAAGAACGCAATCAAATTAATGATTGCGTTTTTTATTATATATAATTAGCTTGCTAATTATTTCTTAGTAATTATTAAAATTTAATTTCACAATTTATTATCCCTAACCTCTTCCACTCCTAGAGGTAATACTTTTGTACCGATACAAATAATATTTGTTTAAGCAAAACTATTGCTATGCGTAATAAAAAGCAATGTTTATAAAGTAATTGTCTTAAACTATTAACTATCTAAAAATATAATTATTTAGATAACGAGCTTTCTTTTTTTACATAAAAAAACGCAACCAAATTAATGGTTACGTTTTTAATATTTATGTATTCTGCATCTACTGCAAAATGACGTAATTATTTAACTTCTTCGAAATCTACATCTTCAACATTATCACTTTCAGCTTGAGCTGGCTCACTTGCTTCTGGTCCAGCTGCTCCACCTTGAGCATCTGCTTGTGCTTTGTACATTTCTTCGCTAGCTACTTTCCAAACTTCGTTAAGTTTGTCTAAAGCTGGCTCAATAACTGCTACATCTCTAGTTTCGTAAGCTACTTTTAATTCTGCTAAAGCTTCTTCAATTGGTGCTTTTTTATCATCAGATATTTTGTCACCAAATTCTTTAAGTTGATTTTCTGTTTGGAAAATCATAGAATCTGCTTCGTTTAATTTCTTAGCATTTTCTGCTGCTTTTGCATCTGCTTCTGCATTTGCTTCAGCATCTGCTCTCATTGCTTTAATTTCTTCCTCAGTTAAACCAGAAGACGCTTCGATACGGATATCTTGTGTCTTGTTAGTTGCTTTATCTGTAGCAGAAACTTTAATGATTCCGTTTGCATCGATATCGAAAGTTACTTCAATTTGAGGAACTCCTCTTTGTGCTGGTGGAATATCACTTAAATGAAAACGTCCAATTGTTTTATTATCTGCAGCCATAGCTCTTTCACCTTGTAATACGTGGATTTCCACTGAAGGTTGGTTGTCTGCTGCTGTAGAGAATACTTGAGACTTTTTAGTTGGAATTGTAGTATTTGCTTCAATAAGTTTCGTCATTACGTTACCCATTGTTTCGATACCTAATGATAAAGGTGTTACATCTAAAAGTAATACATCTTTAACATCTCCAGATAAAACTCCACCTTGAATTGCTGCTCCTAAAGAAACAACTTCATCAGGGTTTACACCTTTAGAAGGCGTTTTTCCGAAAAACTTTTCTACTGCTTGTTGTACTGCTGGAATACGTGTAGATCCACCAACTAAAATTACTTCGTCGATATCACTTTTAGATAATCCTGCTGCTTTTAAAGCTGTTGCACAAGGCTCTATTGTTCTTTTTACTAAATCGTCAATTAACTGCTCGAATTTAGAACGTGTTAATGTACGTACTAAGTGTTTTGGTCCTGATGCAGTAGCTGTAATATAAGGTAAGTTGATTTCTGTTTGCTCTGAAGCAGATAATTCAATCTTAGCTTTTTCTGCAGCTTCTTTTAAACGTTGTAAAGACATTGGGTCTTTACGTAAGTCCATAGACTCTTCAGCGTTAAACTCGTCTGCTAACCAATCAATAACTTTTTGATCTACGTCATCACCACCTAAGTGAGTATCACCATCTGTAGATAAAACTTCGAATACACCATCTCCTAATTCTAAGATAGATACATCATGCGTTCCACCACCAAAATCGAAAACAACGATTTTTTGGTCAATTCCTTTTTTGTCCATACCATAAGCTAAAGCTGCTGCTGTTGGCTCGTTGATAATACGACGTACTTTTAAACCAGCAATTTCACCAGCTTCTTTTGTAGCTTGACGTTGTGCATCGTTAAAATATGCTGGTACAGTAATTACTGCTTCTGTTACTGAGGTACCTAAGTAATCTTCAGCTGTTTTTTTCATTTTCTGTAATACCATTGCAGATAATTCTTGAGGTGTGTATAAACGACCATCAATATCAACACGTGGTGTGTCATTATCTCCTTTTACTACTTTGTAAGGTACACGTTCTGCTTCTTTTTTAGACTCAGTATACTTGTTACCCATAAAACGTTTAATAGAATAAACTGTTTTTGTTGGGTTAGTTACTGCTTGTCTTTTTGCTGGATCTCCAACTTTAATTTCTCCTCCTTCTACAAAGGCAATTACAGATGGTGTTGTTCTTTTACCTTCTGCGTTAGGGATAACTACTGGCTCGTTACCTTCCATTACAGAAACGCAAGAGTTGGTAGTTCCTAAATCGATTCCAATAATCTTACTCATATCTTTATTTGTTTTATGTTTTTCCGCTTAATGCGAAATAAATTTTATTAATTATTTACAAATGCATAAAGACAATGATTATGCCATTAGAAAGAATGTGACATGATGTCAGATTATATATTTAGAAATTATTTTCGTTTGGTTCTACTTTGGTATTAGTTTTGATACATTTAAAGAAAAACAATCTTAAACTATTTACATATGAAACGTATATTATCTGTTATTTCGGTATTTGCTATATTTTTAATGTCTTGCGAAGGCCCTCAAGGTCCTCAAGGTTTAGATGGGTTTAACGGCCAAAATGGTGCCATTATAGCCTCCTCTGCTTTTGAAATTGTGTTAGATCTTAACCAAACCAATAATTATGAATACATTGAAGCTTATGGTTTTGATGTCTTTCCTACAGATGTTACGTTAGTCTATATATTATGGGAAACATTAAACGGACAAGATATTTGGAGGCTTATGCCACAAACGGTTCAGTTTGATGATGGTGATTTGATTTATAACTACGACTTTACACAAACAGATGTTAGATTTTTTCTAGATGGCACAACCGATTTTTCTCTTTTAGATAATTCATATACTCAAAACCAAGTATTTAGAGTTGTAGTTGTACCTGCCGATAATGTTGGTAAAACTACCAATACTAATTTAGAGGCTGTTATGGCACTTTATGACATTAAAACATTTACCAAGCGATAATATAATCTTCATTCTAAAATAAATACAAACAGCTTTGATTATTAAAATCTGAGCTGTTTTTTTATGCTTAATACATAAACAAAAAGCTATATTTGTTGTACTAAAACGATATAGTAATTATGGAATGTATTTCTGTTTTCGATATGCTTAAAATTGGTGTTGGACCATCGAGTTCTCACACTTTAGGGCCTTGGCGTGCAGCCGAAAGATGGTTACACGAATTAAAAGAAGACAACGTTTTTAATGATGTTACCAGAATTCAAGTAGATTTATATGGCTCGTTATCCCTAACCGGAAAAGGACATGCTACTGATTTGGCTGTTATGTTAGGCTTAAGTGGTAGTGATCCTGAATATATTCCTACCGAAACGATAGACATAATTATAGCATCTATAACAAACACTGAAAAAATTGTTTTAGGAAATGAAAAAATAATTGACTTTAACATGCAATCTGAAATTGTATTTAACAAGGTCTTTCTTCCATTTCATTCTAACGCCATTACTTTTACTGCGTTTAGCATGAATACCGAAATACACCAATCTACCTTCTACTCTATTGGTGGTGGATTTGTTATAAAAGAAGAACGTACCGTCGATGCAGAGAATAAAGAACTTAAAAGCGAATTTCCTTTTCCTGTAGATAAAGCAACAGAATTATTAGCTTTTTGTAAGAGTGAAAATAAAATGATTTCTGAAATTGTTTTAGAAAATGAAAGGTCTCTTAGAGATGATAAAACTATAGATTTCGAGTTACAGCGTATCTGGCAAACCATGTTAGACTGTATGTTTACTGGCTGCCATACCGAAGGTACTTTACCTGGTGGACTAAATGTAAGGCGTCGTGCATTTGATATTCATAAAAAATTGAATATTGAAATGCCTTATATTACTTCTCAAGATTGGTTACAATCTATAAGACAAAGTGAGGTTAAATTTAGACAAATATTAAAATGGGTAAGCTGCTTTGCCTTATCTGTAAACGAAGTAAACGCATCGCTTGGTCGTGTGGTTACTGCTCCAACTAATGGTAGTGCTGGTGTTATTCCTTCGGTTTTAATGTACTATATGGTAATAGAAAATCATGAAGCAGATTTTAAACACATTAAACAATTTTTATTAGTTGCCGGAGAAATAGGAAGTATCTTTAAAAAAGGTGCCACTATCTCTGCCGCAATGGGTGGTTGTCAGGCCGAAATAGGTGTAAGCTCTGCTATGGCAGCTGCTGCTTTAACAGAGCTACTTGGTGGCTCTCCAGAACAAGTTATGATTGCCGCAGAAATTGCAATGGAACATCACTTAGGTTTAACCTGCGATCCTATTGGTGGATTAGTGCAAATTCCTTGTATAGAACGTAATGCAATGGGTGCTATTAAAGCCATAAATGCTGCCGAATTAGCATTAGATACTGATCCTAAAAACGCAAAAGTACCATTAGATAAAGTTGTTGAAACCATGTGGGAAACTGCAAAGGACATGAATAATAAGTACAAAGAGACTAGTGAAGGTGGCTTGGCAGTGCGCGTTAATATGGCAGATTGTTAATTATTAAAACATTTTCATGAGGCTTAACTGTTTACTATTTGCATTGCTGTTTCTAACATTTAGCACAGCACAAGACAAAATGTACCTTAATACAGATGCACGTTTGTATAAGGACGCTACAACAAATAGTACGATTTTAGGTTATTTTAAAACAAATGCTAAAGTTGAAATAGTTATCAGATATACTAAAGGTTGGTTTTTAGTAAAGGCTGATAATAATGATACTGGTTACGTAAACAATACGTTTTTATCTAAAAAACACACATACAATACAACAGAATCTTTAGATATAGACAATCCTATTTTAAGTCGCGATAAATACTATGGAAGTCATCACCTTTTTGTCTTGGTTGCTAATCTTCGTGCTAGAAATAAGCCAACAACAAACAGTGAAATAAAAGCAATTTTAACTACAGGTAAAGCTGTTGCTGTAAAATATGTTCCTGTAAATATAGACCATTGGGTTTGCATATCGAACAGTCGTTTTGTACAAAGAAAATTTTTAGGAGAAAGACCCGATTTTAATGTGTTAAAAAAGACCTTTAATGGGTTTGAATATGAAGACATTACCAACAGAAAAAGAATAGCAGAACGCCTTGTACAATTAGCTTGGAATGGTGGTAAAGAGAATTTAGTAGACGCTTATAATTTATACTACGACGTCGCAAAACAACTAAAAGACTCTGTTCTAATTAACGAAATTGAAACTAAACTCATTTTAGTTAAAGGATTAGCTTCTACAAAAACGTATCAAGAAAGAGAAGCTTTTATAGAAAATACCGATTATTTAATTGAAGGCATAAACGTTAAAAAACATTTTGTAAAGCTTAGCGATGTCACTAAAATCTATGGAGCACCTACCAAAATAGATTTACTTACCGACGAATGTGGTGTTTTTTATAGTGAAACTTTTTACACGTATCCAAATATGGTATTGTCTGTAAATAAAGAAGAGAACTTAGCAAACATAGTTACTCTATTTATTAACGCTAAAAACAGTCTGAAGATTAGTGATCACCATATAATAACACACCATACTACAGAAAGATACTTTATTACAAAGTATGCACACTATGTATTTGCAGGAATTAACCAACCACATGTTTATAGTATACATACAGATTCTGGTGGTTATAATTTCACCTTTAAAAACGGAAAAATTGTAAGTGTCGATTTTTACAATTTGTGCTAGAATTTACATCATTTATTTGCAATCTATTGTTTTTCAGTATTAAATAAAAATCGTGCTATCTATAGTAATTTTAGTATTTTTACAATCTATCTTAATTTAAAATAAATGTCTGTAGCAAAAAAAGAATATAAAAGAGTCACTGTAAAATCGCTAGTCGATATGAAAAAGCGTGGAGAAAAAATCTCTATGCTTACTGCATACGATTATACCATGGCAAAAATTGTTGATGGTGCAGGAATAGATGTTATTCTAGTTGGAGATTCTGCCAGTAATGTTATGGCTGGACACGAAACAACATTACCTATTACTTTAGACCAGATGATTTATCATGCGTCTTCAGTGGTTCGTGCTATTGAGCGCTCACTTATTGTTGTAGATTTGCCTTTTGGTAGCTACCAAAGTGACCCTAAAGAAGCGCTACGTTCTGCCATTAGAATTATGAAAGAATCTGGAGGACATGCTGTAAAAATGGAAGGAGGTAAAGAAGTTAAAGACTCTATAAAGCGTATTTTACAAGCTGGAATTCCGGTTATGGGACATTTAGGTTTAACACCACAATCTATTTATAAATTTGGTACTTATACTGTTCGTGCTAAAGAGGAAGAAGAAGCTATACAACTTAAAGAAGATGCCTTAATGCTAGAAAAGGCAGGATGTTTTGGTATTGTTCTAGAAAAAATTCCTGCGAAATTAGCACAAGAAGTTGCCGAAAGTGTTTCTATTCCTGTAATTGGAATTGGAGCTGGAAATGGAGTTGATGGCCAAGTTTTAGTTACACATGATATGGTTGGCATGACACATGAGTTTAATCCACGGTTTTTAAGACGTTACATGAATTTATATGAAGAAATGACCAATGCCTTTACACAATATGGTGCAGATGTTAAGAGTGGTGATTTCCCTAATGATGAGGAGCAGTATTAAGATTGGATTAATTAGATTTTTCGATTTCTCGATCTTTAGAACTTACTCGAATTAATACTAAATAAAACTAGTTTATTTTATAGGTATACTTTAGTTGGTTTTTAAAAATTGAACTAACCCAATAATCGAGCAACCGAACTAATCAAATAAATAAATGCATAGATTTAAAGGTTTAGAATTCTGGAAGAAAAGCCGATTATTTTGTTCTGAGATTTATGCTATTACTTCTAAATTTCCTGAATCTGAAAAATTTGGTTTAACAAATCAACTTAGAAGAGCTTCTGTTTCAATACCATCAAATATTGCGGAAGGTTCTTCAAGACAATCTAATAAAGATTTCTCGCGATTTCTTCAAATAACTTTAGGTTCTGCTTACGAAGTTGAAACACAATTATTAATTGCTCCAGATTTAAATTTTATAACTCATGAAGAATTAGATCCTCTTTTAAAAAGTTTAGAATCAATAATAAAAATGACCTCTAAGTTTAAATCTACTCTCAAATAAATCTAAAAATCTAACTATCTAGTGATCCAAAAATCTAAAATTATTTCTACAAAAGACAATCTTCAGGTTATTTACGAGGACAATCACATTATTGTAGTTAATAAACGTGCTGGTGATATTGTACAAGGTGATAAAACTGGAGATAAACCTTTAAGCGATGTTGTAAAGGAATATATTGCTGAGAAATACAATAAGCCTGGAAACGTTTATTTAGGCACAGTACATAGGCTTGATAGACCTACTACTGGCTTGGTAATATTTGCTAAAACCAGCAAAGCTTTACCACGTTTAAATAAATTATTTGTTTCTAAAGATATATCTAAAACGTATTGGGCTTTAGTAAAAAACCAACCTAAAAAAGAGGCAGATTCTTTAACACATTGGCTTATAAAGAATCCTAAAAACAATAAATCTAGAGCGCATATTAATGAAGTTCCCGATAGTAAAAAGGCTATTTTACATTATAAAACAATAAAGGCTTTAGACAATTACTTCTTACTTGAAGTTAATCTTGAAACTGGCAGACATCATCAAATTCGTGTACAACTGTCCAGTATTGGTTCGCCTATTAAAGGAGATTTAAAATATGGTTTCGATCGTAGTAATAAAGATGCTAGTATAAGTTTACACGCTAGAAATATTAAATTTATTCATCCTGTTTCTAATGTAGAACTAAATATTACTGCGCCTTTACCTAAAGATCCTATTTGGGATGCCTGCTTAAAATAAAAAGCCATTTAGACTGATGCTTTTAAGTAAGACAATGATTACTAATAAAGTTTCGTAACTTTACTTTCTAATCTATTTAGTATGATCCCTGAATTATTACAATCTCAAAAAGACTACTTTAAAACTGGAGAAACAAAATCTGTTGACTTTAGAAAGCAAGCTTTAAAACGCTTAAAAGTTGAACTTATAAAACGTGAAAACGATATTATAGAAGCTTTAGCCAAAGACTTTAAAAAGCCAGCTTTCGAGTCTGTTTTAACAGAAACTGTAGTTGTACTTTCAGATTTAGATTTAATGATTAAAAACATTACTAAATGGTCTAAACCTAAACGCGTTTTACCTGCTTTAATGAACTTTCCATCTACCGATAGATTGTATTCTGAACCTTATGGACAAGCCCTAATTATTGCACCGTGGAACTATCCTTACCAATTAGCAATTGCTCCAATGGTTGCTGCCATTGCTGCTGGAAATACCGTTGTTTTAAAACCGAGTGAACTTACTCCAAATACTTCTGCTTTATTAAAAAAAATTATAGAAACCGTTTTTAAACCCGAACATGTTAGTGTTGTAGAAGGAGGTGTTGGTGTTTCCACAGAACTATTAGCACAACGTTGGGATTATATTTTCTTTACAGGAAGTGTAAATGTTGGTAAAATTGTAGCTAAAGCTGCCGCACAATTTTTAACGCCATTAACTTTAGAATTAGGCGGAAAAAACCCATGTATTATAGACGAAACAGCTAACATTAAATTAACTGCCAAACGTATTGTTTGGGGTAAATTTTTAAATGCAGGACAAACCTGTATTGCTCCAGATTATATATTAATTGCCCAAAGTAAAAAAGAAGTTTTTTACAAAGCCATGCAAATTGAAATTGACAAAGCTTATACTAATAACCCAAAAGCATCAGAAGATTTTTGTCGTATTGTAAACCATAAAAATTTTGAGCGTTTAAACAAAATGCTTACCAATGAAAACTGCATTATTGGAGGACAAACAGATGCTGAAACATTGTACATCTCTCCTACTCTTATAGATGAACCAAACTTAGATAGTGAAGTGATGAAAGATGAAATATTCGGTCCAATTCTACCTGTTATTTCTTATAAAAATGAAGATGAAATTGAAACCATAATTTCTAAATACGAAAAACCATTGTCGCTTTATGTTTTTAGCACAAATTCAGCGAAAGCTAGAAAAATTATAGAGCAATTTTCTTTTGGAGGCGGTTGTATTAATGATACTGTAATTCATTTTGCAAATCATAGATTGCCTTTTGGTGGTACAGGAAACAGCGGAATTGGAGCTTACCATGGTAAACTATCTTTCAATACTTTCTCTCACCAAAAAGCAGTTGTTAAAAAAGGAAACTGGTTAGATTTACCGGTGCGTTATGCACCTTATACAGGGAAATTAAAGAAGGTGAAAAAGATTTTAAAATGGTTGTAATTGAAAGAATATATTATTTTTATTCGTGCTTATAAGGATACTTTAATTCCAATATTACACCTTCACCAATCTTTGATGTAAGATTATATTGTGTATTAATAAGTTTTGCTCTACTTTTCATATTTAATAAACCAGAACCTTTTTGTACTGTTTCCATATCGAAACCTTTTCCATCGTCGCTTGCTACTATAATAAGCTTATCTTCTAAATAATTTAATTTAACTAATAGATTTTTAGCTTGAGAGTATTTTACGGTGTTCGAAAAGAATTCTTGAAGTATTCTAAAAATAATAATTTCATGTTTTGTGTTTTTAAAAGGAACAATCTCTCCTTTAACATGTAACTCTGCTGTTGCAAACTTTAATTTCTTAAGTCTATTTAACTCATTTTCAATAGACTGTTCAAACCCAATATTTAAAACCACTTCGTTATTTAGAGATCGAGATAGCATCCTAACTTCCTTTAAACTCTGTTTTACAGTACTTGCGGCTTCAGTAAAGTTTTCCTTTACTTCATCACTAACTTGTGTTTTTAGTATGTTCATTTGCATACTGGCTGCTGCTAGTAATTGACCTACATTATCGTGTAATTCCCAACCAATATTCTTTAAAGTTTGCTCTTGTATTTCGGTTTGCGCATTACTTAATTCCTCTTCAAAAGCTTGTTGTTGCTTAATTTTATCGAT
Source organism: Lacinutrix sp. Bg11-31 (assembly GCF_002831665.1). NCBI lineage: Bacteria > Pseudomonadati > Bacteroidota > Flavobacteriia > Flavobacteriales > Flavobacteriaceae > Lacinutrix > Lacinutrix sp. Bg11-31. Next base: position 746,125 of record NZ_CP025118.1, on the reverse strand, counting down.
TAGCAGTTTGTTTTTCCTTTTCTGAAAAACAATAAAGAATAAAATAACTAAAGCTGTTACTATTACCAAAACACCAATCATGTAGATTAATAAATAGCGTTCTGCAGCAGTCGAAACCATTGGTTCTTGAAATATATAAATTAAGCGATTATTCATTTTTTTGTTGTGGTTTATAAATAATTAGTTCAATAGCAAAACAAGTATACATAAAAATATTTGAAGCAAACATTAAACTTCTATTCAAGTAAACAAAATCCATATCATTTTCATTATTATTAATCTCTTTGAGGTTTAGAAATAACAAGTCCAAATGCAAACATACCGTACATAAACATATTTGCAAAAACAAAAATGCGTCTCTTTAAATTAACAAAATCAATATCTGAGATAGTATTATATGCCTCAAAAAGTAAAATTGGTGTAACAATAAGCCACCAAATTAAAACTGCGCTTAATGCATAAAAACTATAGGTTCTTAAAGCATAGGTAATCGATTCTGAATTAATAAACTCAATAAAGTAAATAGCACATCCTATTAATAAAGTAAATGCACCTACTAATTGGTAGTATGAACTATGCGTTTTAAAAAACACTTGAGGATATATAAAAAAATGACCAAGCATAAGAGTAGTAAATATAACTGTAACAGCTAGTATTAGTATCTTGTTATATTTTTTATGTAGTACGTTATAAATATAATACATTACAAATAGCATACTCCCAAATAGCCATAACAGATTGTACCAAGGTTTACTATTAAACCCTATACTTCTTAAGTATGCCGTTGGTTTAAAATTAATATCGTAGAAATATGTTGCACCTGTAAAATCTACAAAAACCACATAAATTAAAAAAAAAATAAAAATTCTAGTTGAAGTGTTTTTGTATTTATTAAAACAGAAAATACCTGTTAGCATTGCTAAAAGCTCAAAGACATAGCTTATGTGATTAAAATATTTTGTAATAAATTCTAGCAATTCTATTAAAATTTGTAGTGCTGCAAAATACGCTTAAAATCTATGATACACTACTTTGTGGTTTAGAAACTATTAAACCTATGGTAAATGTAGTGTACATAAAAATGTTTGCGAATAGATAAATTTGCCATTTTAGTATTACAAAATTCCAATCTGCTTTAGTAAAATACAAACTATAAAAAACTAATGGTGTTATAATTAACCACCAAATAAATATTGCAGTACTTATATAAAAATTTAACGATTTATAGAAACTTAAAATTTTTTCAGACTGTAATACTTCAATATAATATAGAACAACACAAATACTAATAATTAAAGCTCCTAACACGCTTATTATAGGAAAAGAACGTATAAAATATTCTTGAAAATGCACAATAATATATATTAAAGAAAATAACAGAAAAGAGTAGCCTGTATATTTAAGAAACAACTTGCTTTGTTTCGTCTTTAGTATTTTATAATAATAGAAGGTAAAAAACAATACGGCTCCAATCTTCCAATATAGCGTGGACAACCAATAATTTTTTTCAAATAAAGTACCACCTAAAAAATTTAGAAAACCAATATTCTTAACATAATAAGTATAACCACATAAAAAATCACATATAGTTATATACACTAAAAACCATATGAAATAAGTAGCAGCTGTATTTTTATACTTTTTATAGAATAATAAGCCAGTAACAGCTGCTAAAATTTCAACACCTCGTGTTATTAAAATATAATTATCTTTTAAAAATTCTTCCAAAAAAATATTTATTGAGGATAATTAGCACTTGGTGGATTTCCGGCACTTCCATCGTTTAATGGATCACCACCTGGAACATCTCCTCCATCTTTAGCATCTACTGCAGATCCTCCTTTTTGGTGTACTTGTTCTATTTCACTAGAAGTTGGAACCATAAACATTGTGGTGTAACCTACAGTTCTTTTAGAATCTACTTCTTCATCTGGATAAGCACCTAAATAAACACGTATGCCATCCATTGTGTAACCCAATTCTTCACTTTGGTTTTCTGCATATTTCAAGTAATCTTGCATATCTTTTAAAGACCACCAAGACGAACGATTATCCGGACGTTTTACAATAGAATCGCTAATTAATTTATGTCTAGAATCGAAAGCGCGATCTAAAGTTCTAGCGTCTTTAGTAGATATTACTCCAGAAGGTTTTACAACAACCATTGGAGCTGCAAAATCTCCTGATTTGCAACAATAGAAGTACATTATTATTGCACCAATTATTAAACCTAATATTAGGGTAAGTAAGTTTTTCATTTTAGTTCTAGTTTTAAAGTTAGTAATAGATGTAGTAAATAGGTTTTACAACATAATTAGTATTTATAAGAAGAGTAAATACTAAAGTTTACACCATAGATTATGTTTTTAAGATTAATAGCGATTTAAAAGTAAGAAAAAAAAATGACTACTCTGTTTTTTCTGGTTTAGAAACTATTAAGCCTATTGTAAAGGTTAAATACATAAAGATGTTTGAAAGAATGTAAATACTCTTTTTTAATAAGACGAAACTTTCATCTTCTAAAACAAAATACTGATCGAAAAACACTAATGGCGTAACAACTAACCACCATATAAAAATTGCTATGCTTATATAAAAATATAAGGATTTTGAAAATTGAAGAAAGTTATCACTATTTAAAACCTCTATAAAATAAAACACTGAACAACAACAAATTAAAATGGTTTCTAATATATATATTGAACGAAAATTACTTTTAAATAAAGCATCTATATCTAATACTATTAAAATAATTGCAATAAAAGAATATAGTATTATTCCATATTTTAATATGTTTTTAGATAATTTTTTCTTTAAAATTTTTTGAAACAATAAAGAGAATAATATAACAGCAATAATATCAAAGAAAATAGTAAACCACCAACTATTTCTTCTAAAAATACTATTTTTAATTGGTTCTAGGAAGTCAAAAGTATTATAATATTTAGGGTACATTCCTAAAACATCTACCAAACACAGATAAACCAATAACCATATAAAAAAAATAGCAGCAGTACCTTTATACTTTTTTAAACAAAAAAGCCCAGTAATTGCTGCTATTGCCTCTATACTATGAGTAATTATACTATTATAATAAAATAAGAACTCTAGCATAAAATTTTATTGAGGGTATCCAGATTCTACTGGCTCTCCTTCTTCACCTCTATCCATTCCTTTTGCTTTAGGAATATCTTTGTTCTTTCCTTTATCGTCTTCTGTTGGAACCATGAAAATTGTAGTTAATCCTTTTGGATCTTCTTTTGTAGTTTCAACACCTAAATAAAAACGGATGCCATTAACTTTTGGATTTTCCTCTTTAATTAGGTTTAAAAAGTTCTGCATGTCGTCAAACGAATACCAAGACGAGCGGTTGTCTGGTTTCCCAGCAGCTGATTGGTTTGCTCTAGCTCTTAAATTTGTCCAATTGTCGTTTAATTCTTGAGCTTCTGCAGCTGTAATAATTCCTTTTGGTGTAGGCATAGTTTTTTGTTTAGTTAATTAATAGCATTTAAATTTTTAAAAGTTGTGAAGATATAAAGATTTGACAGTTTTTCTATACTTTTTTCTTTTTTCTAGCTCAATTAAGAATAAAAAACACTGTTATTTAGCTAATTTACAGTTTAATTTTTATTTCATTTATATAAAAAATAATGATTTTACTACTAACCCAACCAACCTTCTCTATCTAAACTTCTATATTGAATGGCTTCGCTTAAATGACTGCCAATAATATCTTTAGCGCCTTCTAAATCTGCAATTGTTCGCGATACTTTTAAGATTCTATCATAAGCTCTAGCGGAAAGGTTTAAACGTTCCATAGCTGTTTTTAACAGTGCTTTAGAGGCATCATCTAACTTACAATGCGTTCTAATTTGTTTTACATGCATTTGCGCATTGTAATGTACCGTTTCAGATTCTGCAAAGCGTTCTGTTTGCCTTTCTCGTGCTTCTGTTACACGTTTTCTTATGTCTATTGAAGATTCGCCTTTTCTTTCATCGGAAAGTTTATCGAAAGGAACTGGCGTTACTTCAATATGAATATCTATTCTATCTAACAATGGTCCAGAAATTTTACTTAAATAACGTTGCATTTCTGCAGGACTTGAGGTTATTGGCGAGTCTGGATCGTTAAAATAACCACTTGGACTAGGATTCATACTAGCTACCAACATAAATGATGATGGATAAGTTACAGTAAATTTAGCTCTTGAAATGGTAACCTCTCTATCTTCTAGAGGTTGCCTCATAACTTCTAAAACTTCTCTCTTAAATTCGGGTAATTCATCTAAAAACAAAACGCCGTTATGGCATAAAGATATTTCTCCAGGTTGTGGATAACTACCTCCTCCTACAAGTGCTACATTAGAAATGGTATGATGTGGGCTTCTAAAAGGACGTTGAGCCATCAAGCCCGAATTAGCTTTTACACGGCCTACAACACTATGTATTTTTGTGGTTTCTAAAGCTTCTTTTAAAGACATTGGTGGCAGAATACTAGGTAAACGTTTGGCTAACATTGTTTTTCCTGCTCCTGGTGGACCAACTAAAATAATATTATGTCCACCAGCTGCTGCAATTTCCATACAACGTTTTATGCCTTCTTGTCCTTTTACGTCTGCAAAATCGAAATCTGGATAATCTAAATTCTTATAAAATTCTTCTCTTGTATTTATTATGGTTTCTTCGATTGCTTCACTTTTATCAAAAAAATTAATAATCTGTTTAATATTATCGATACCATAAACTTTAAAATCACTAACGATTGCTGCTTCTTTTGCGTTTTGAATAGGAAGTATAAATCCTTTAAAACCTTCTTCTTTAGCTTTTATAGCTATTGGTAAAGCACCTTTAATAGGCTGTAAACTTCCGTCTAAGGAAAGCTCTCCCATAATTAGATAATCTTCTAAATCATTGGCTTGAATTTGTTTAGAAGCTGCAAGAATACCTACCGCTAAAGTTAAATCGTAGGCAGAACCTTCCTTTCGTAAATCGGCAGGTGCCATATTAATAGTGATTTTTTTACCAGGAATCTTGTAACCATTGTTTTGTAAAGCAGCTGCAATTCTGTAATTGCTTTCTTTAATTGCATTGTCTGGAAGTCCTACAAGGTGATATCCAATTCCGGAATTAACGTTAACCTCTACAGTTATTGTGGAAGCATCGACTCCAAAGACAGCGCTGGCAAATACTTTTTTGAGCATAAATGGTTGGTTTAGAAACTAAATGTAGGAAAATTAGTGGATTAATAATCTCTAAAACCAATAAAGTTAATATTCTAACTACTTAAAAATCTATAATTTACTTATAAACTCTAGCATTCTTTTTTCGGAATAATAAATATTTTCAGAATCGCAAAAACCAACATGGCCACCATATTTTGGCATTTCTAAATACAAATATTCATTCTGTTTTGCTGCTTCAATTGGATAACATTCTTTTGATAAAAAAGAATCGTTTTGTGCATTTATTAATAACGTAGGTATTTTAATTCCTGCTAAAAACGGAAGACTACTCGATTTTTCATAATAATCGTAAGCATCAATAAAATTATGTGCTTTAGAGGTGTAAAAGTCATCAAAATCTTTTAACGTCTTTATCGCTATTAAATCTTCATTTTTAATATTCTGCGGAAATAATTCTTGTTTTCCCTTCAGCTTAGCTCTTAAATTTTTTAAAAACTTTTTAGAGTACAATACGTTTTCAATAGACATTAATTTTTCTAACGAACCTCTTAAAAACACAGGAACCGAAACCGTTACTGCTCCTTTTACTTGTTTTGGAATTTGATTATTCTCTCCTAAATATTTTAAAATAACATTACCTCCAAGGCTAAATCCTTTTAGATAAATAGTATCATAATGAAACTGCTCTGTTATGTGTTTTAAAACCGAAGCTAAGTCGTCTGTTTTACCAGAATGGTACGATTGAAAACTGTTATTAACTTCTCCACTACAACCTCGAAAATTAACACAAACTGCATCTATATTATTTTGGTTTGCCATTTTTGCAGAGCCTAACATATAATGGCGTTGCGCATTGCCTTCTAAACCATGTAAAACGATTAGTAATTGGTTTGTTTTCTTGGTTGTATAACTCCAATCTAAATCTAAAAAATCGTTATCTGGTAACGTTAGACGCTCTCGCTTTTGGGTAACGCCTTCAACTTTTCTTAATAGTCCAGAGTAAATGGTCGACAAGTGTCCATTTCTAAATATAAATTTAGGTTTGTATGTTGTGGTTAATATTGGCATTTAGTTTACTGTTTTAAAGGACTTTTAATATTGAAATGTAAGCACAAAGATAAGTAACAAAAAAACCTTTCAGTTTTAAAACTGAAAGGTTTAGATTTTAAATTATTAAAGTAAAAATTACTTTTTTATAAACTTTAATGATTCCTTTTTATTTCCTGAAGTTATCTCTAAAAAATATAGGCCTTGAGATAGATTACTAACGTCTAATTTAGCTTTTTTACTTTTTGAAGTTATTGTATTTAATAACCTTCCATTAATATCGTAAATAGTAACAGATTCTATAACGGTTTCTCCTTCTATATTTAATATGTTATTTGCTGGGTTAGGGAATATTAAAAAACTTGATGCTTCAAAATCCTCTACAGATAAGGTATTTACTATTTCTGTACTTACAGTATTTGTTACTATAGCTGGATTAAAATCGAAGAAAATATCTGCTGTACTATTAAAAATATCGCCAACAACTACATTATCTTTTGGTTTAATTTTATAAGCTATATAACCGTGAGAGTTTGGCTCGTCGCTAGTACTATCTGGTAAATTAATATTATCAAATATAAATTTAACCATACTACCATTTGCTATTTCTACTCTTCCTGTGTGGCTTAAACTTTCTAATTGCATGGTTGTCCAGTCTAATTTATAATCTAACACATTTTCTACATTTACATTAATAGCACTTGCTGTTCCTGTATTTTGAAAACGGATGATATAATGTAAATACTTATCTGCATCTGCTAATAATATTTCTTCACCTTCTAAAACTCTAATATCATTGGGATCGTAAGAACCAATTACGGTTTGATTTAATGTAAAAACATTATCATCTGCTGTGTTATCTCCTGTAACAGGATTTACTGTTGCTGTTGATACTAAAACATCATCAATATTAGTAGTTGGTGGTGCAAATACATTAAACTCTAAATCGATTGTTCTTGTTTCGAAAGGATTTAAGTCTGTAAAATTGAATGTTAAAGTGTTCGCTGTTTGTGAAACTATTGTTTCACTTGCATTTAAGAAATTTAATTTAGCATCATCAAACTCAAAAGTAACATTACCACTTAATTGGGTTGTACCAATATTATTATAGACTATTTGATAGGTTGTATTAAAACCTGGTCTTGGATCGTTTAATGATGGATATACTGAAATGTTTAAATCGTTAATTACGCCTATTGGTTCAAAACAGAAGTCTATTGCTTCTGTATTCCCTAAATCATTAAAAACTGAAACATTAGAAATTGGTGTTACGTTAAAATAATTAAGAGAAGAGATTACACTTGTCTCAAAAGTTCCTAAATTTAAAGCTATTTGATAGCTTCCATCTAATTGAGTAAAAGAACTAAAACTATCATTTCCATTATTTGTTCCTATCAATAAATTACCAATTTTAATATCATCTAAAGTACAGCCATCCAAATCTAGGTCCAACTGAACTACTCCATTAATTTCATTTCCTAAAACACCTAAATTTTTATACCAACCAATTTCATTTAATACACTACTAGAATAAAGTAAATCTATATCTCCATCACTTTCAAAATCCTTTAAACTAATTGATGATAAATCATTTAAATTACTATCTAGTGTATGAAAAGTATTAAAGCCACCTAAACCATCAGTATTTTCATACCATCTTATCCATGTGTTATTTGTTGAGAGTTTATAAGTAACTAAAATATCAATATCCTGGTCTTCATCTATATCTCCTGCTTTAATTAAAACATTATTTAGATTTGAAGTATTTAATATCATAGGCCGTTCAACAAAACTACCTAATCCATCAATATTCTCATACCAAACTAAATTTGGATTTAAAGCTACAATATCGATATCTCCATCATTATCAATATCTTTACTAATTATTTCTCCATCAAAACTGGATATAGAGCCAACAATATTTGACTGGCTAAAGTTACCTTGTCCATTAATATTTTCAAACCAAGCAATCTCATTATCAGCAGCTAATAAAATATCTAAAAAACCATCGCCATTAAAATCATTTAAACTAGTTGACTTAGGATTATTAACTTGAGATATTATTTGCTCACTTCCAAAGCTACCTAAGCCATCCAAATTTTCAAATACAACTAATTTATCATCTAATAATGATACAGCAATAATATCGTTATCATTATCATCGTCTATGTCCTTGAGTTTAATATCTGTTACATAGGATAAGCTATTCGTTATATTAATTGGACTGCCATACATGCCATTCATATTTTCTAACCAAAAAATATTACTGTCATAAGAGTATAAAATATCTGTATTCAAATCACCATTAATATCACCAATACTCATTGAAATAATATTATTATTTATTTCTAAATCATTCTGAATGTATGTATTATCATCAATATTATCTAACCAAATTAACTGTGGGCTATCTTCTGAAAGTATTAATAAATCTTCGTCACCATCATTATCTAAATCTGAAACCTTTATACCTTTTGGAGAATTTATTATTACATTTATTTGAGCTCCCTCTTCGAAATTACCAAGACTCCCAGAATTAGTATAAAGAAATACTGCTCTTGAAAAATTCTTATCTATACAAATATCGACATCACCATCATTATTAATATCTGTCACGATAAAACTTCCTTGAGTTTCAATATCACTAATTAAGACTTCATTAGCATCAAACCCACCAAAAGAATTAGTCCCTTCAAAATATACTAGCCTATTGTTTTGGTATTCAGTAGTACTAAACAAAATATCTTTATACCCATCGTTGTTGACATCTACAACTTCTACCTTTTCTCTGTTATTAGATGATGTGTTTGTAAGTAAATGGGAATTAGAACTACCATAAAAATCACCTAGACCATCAGCATTTTCAAACCAAATTACCCTTGATACTCCAACAGCTACAACATCTAAATCGCCATCATAGTCCATATCTGAAACTGCAAATGACCTGTATTGATAGGAAGAAGTTGACACAGTTTGAGTCGCAGAGAAAGTACCATTCCCTTCATTTCTTTTCCATCTTATATAGGAACCTGTTATATAAACTATATCCAGATTAGAATCCCCATCTATATCAGCAGTTTTAAGTCCACGAAACACACTACTTCCGGTAGAAACTATATTATTAGCGCTCGAACTAAAGTTCCCAAATCCATCACTGTTTTCGTACCATTTAACTTGGTTAGTAAAAGATTCCTCAAACAAAATGTCTAAATCTCCATCTGTATCTAAATCTGCTAAACTAACTTGAAATGCATCATATAAATTTGTACCAACAACATGAGTGATATCAAATGAACCATTACCATCAGTATTTTCAAACCAATATAATCTATCAGAATTACCATTTTCAGATCCAGCCAAAATGTCCAAATCTGAATCATTATCAATATCACCTATAAAAATAGACGTCACACCAAATATATTATCAGTCACTATATTTACTGATTCATAAACCTGAAAAGCATCATTAAACCGATGCCAAGTAATTTGATTTCCATATGCAATAATTATATCCTGATTCCCATCTCCATCTAAATCTCCAAATTTCATTGCATTAGTCTCATTACCTGAATTATTATTTATAGAATGAATAACAGATTTTTGAAACGTAATCTGCCCAAAAACAGTATAATAAAATAGAAAAACAGAAATAAATACAAGCAGTTGTTTCTTCATAATAAAAATTAGTGAATTAGTATTGCAATAATAATAGGAAAAGGTTTACTTTTTAATAATAATTTACTCTACTTCTAAGTTAATAAACTTAAAATCCCCTCCATTAAACAAACCTTTATCGCTCAATTTCAAAGCAGGAATAACCAACAAAGCCATAAAAGACAACGACATATATGGAGCGTATAACGTACAACCCATTTGTTTTGCCATTTTGTCTAATTCTGCATACTGCTTTCCAATAGTTTCTCCATTTTTATCACTCATTATTCCTGCTACTGGAAGCGCAACGGTTTTTTCTTCGGAAGTATTAACTGCACAAATTCCGCCTTCTGCTTCAATTATCGCGTTAACAGCTTTACAAATAGAAGCATCATCTACTCCAACTGCAATAATATTATGAGAGTCGTGTCCAACTGAACTTGCTATTGCGCCTTCTTTTAGTCCGAAGTTTTTAATAAAAGCAATTGCTGGTTTTGCATTATTATACCTGTTTACAACCGTCATTTTTAACACATCTGTTTTGGTATTAGAAACAAGGTTTCCATTTTCTATTAAACTGTCTGCAATAATTTCATTAGTTACTAACTCACCATCATTACACTCTATAACACGAATTCTTTTAGCCAAAGATTCAAATCTAAAATCTGAAACGTCTTTTTTGTCGCAATTAAAATTATTAAGATTCTCAAAAGCGATATTTGGAATATTAACAGTTCCGAAATCGTAAACCAATTCACCGTTTATATACGTTTGAAGCGTTTTAAAATCTTTTAAATCTTCAACTATAATACAATCTGCAGCATCACCTATTTGTAAGGTTCCAACATCTAGATTATAATGCTTTATTGGATTAATACAAGCGACTTGAAGCACTTTAAATATATCTATGTCTTTAGCTACTGCTCTTGCGCAAACTTTATTTATGTGTCCTAAAAGTAAATCGTCTGGATGCTTATCGTCACTGCAAAACATCATGTTTTCAAAATGTTCTGGTAATAAATCTATTAAAGCTTCAAAGTTTTTGGCAGCACTTCCTTCTCTAATAATAACTTTCATACCTTTTTGAAGCTTTTCTAAAGCCTCGTCATAGGTAAAACACTCGTGATCTGTAGAAATACCTGCAGCAATGTATTTTGTAATATCGTCTCCTCTTAAACCTGGCGCATGACCATCTACTGGTTTGTTATTATGTTTTGCCCAAGCTATTTTTTTAAGCACTTCTTCGTCATCGAAAAGTACGCCTGGATAATTCATCATTTCGGCAAGGTATTTAATATCCGGATTTGCCATTAAGGTTTTAATATCTTCAGAATCTATAATTGCACCTGCAGATTCAAAACTTGTTGCTGGTACACAAGAAGGTGCTCCAAAATTGAATTTAAACGGTGTTTGTTTTCCGTTTTCAATCATGAACTCAACACCTTTTACACCTAAAACATTAGCTATTTCGTGTGGATCGCTAACTGTAGATACTGTACCATGTTTTACAGCCAGTTTTGCAAACTCACTAGGCACCAACATAGAGCTTTCAATATGAATATGTGCATCTATAAAACCAGGTAATATAAAATGATTTGCGTTGTGTTCTTTTTCTATAATAGAAACAATCTTTCCTGCCTTAATAGTTACTTCTCCTTTGTAAATACGTTTGTTTGGGATATCTACTATGTTACCTTGTAGTTTCATATTAATTCCTTTGAAAAAAGGAATCTCATAAATGTATTGGAGATTCCTTTTTATTAAATTTATTCTATACTAATTTCTTTTTAATTCTACTAAAGACAACTATTTAATAAAGCCATAGTGTGGTAATATATTAATAATAAATAATGCTAATAGTTTATTAAGCTCCTTAGGAGCGAAACAGAACACTAATAATGCCACTCCTCTGGAGTTCTATTATGCACAAAATTAATCTTCTATTAATATAAAACTCCTCTGGAGCTTTAAATTGAAAATCTAAAAATTGCTTATTTTAATAATAGCTTAATACTTTCAATTTATAAGATTCCTTTTTTCAAAGAAATTTAGTTATTCCTTAAAATTGCTAATACCATCTTTTAGCCAATTAAAATACTCATCTGCATCTGGAGTAAAAGCAACAGGCTCTATTAAATTTTCTTCGCTGTGATCCATTAACACATAATATGGTTGTGTGTTCGACTTGTATTTAATGGTTTGAAACTCACTCCATTTCTGACCAATATATTTTAGTTTTTTACCTTCTCTAAGCTTAGAGTCTACTATTTCATCCTTTTCAAGAGGTCGCTTATCGTCCACATAAAGAGAGATTAAAACGACATCATTTTTTAATGCGTTTAATATCTCAGGTTTGGGCCAAACGTTTTGTTCCATTTTTCGACAGTTTACACATGCCCAACCTGTAAAATCAATCATTACTGGCTTATTCACTTTTTTAGCATAAGCTAAACCTAAATCGTAATCGTTAAATGCTAAAATATCGTGTGGTGCTAATAAATGTGCACCTTCGGGTAAATCTGAATGGTCTGCGCTTGCACTACCTCCTCCTTTCGAATTCCCAACTCCATAAGGAGATTCGCTATAATCTAAAGGTGGTGGAAACGCACTAATTAAATTTAATGGTGCTCCCCAAAGTCCGGGAATCATATAAATTGTAAACGTTAAAACTATTAATCCTAGGCTTAACCTACCAACAGAAAGATGTTTTAAAGGTGAATCGTGTGGTAATTGAATTTTACCAAAAAGATATAATGCTAATGTTCCAAAAATGGCAATCCAAATAGCTATAAATACTTCTCTTTCTAATAAATGCATTTGTAATACTAAATCTGCTTGCGATAAAAATTTGAAAGCTAATGCTAATTCTAAAAATCCTAAGACCACTTTTACTGTGTTCAACCAACCACCAGATTTTGGTAACGAATTTAACCAACCTGGAAAAGCAGCAAACAATGCAAATGGTAATGCAATTGCAGATGAGAATCCTAACATTCCAATAATTGGAGCTAAACCTCCTTTAGAAGCAGCTTCTACTAAAAGCGTACCTACAATTGGTCCTGTACATGAAAAAGATACAATAGCTAAAGCTAAAGCCATGAAGAAAATACCAACCATACCACCTCTATTAGCTTGAGAATCTACTTTATTAGCCCAAGAATTTGGTAGCATAATTTCGAAAGCTCCTAAAAAGGAGAATGCAAAAACAACTAAAAGAATAAAGAAAATAATATTAAACCAAACGTTTGTTGCTAACGCATTTAAGGCATCGGCTCCAAAAATTCCTGTAACAGCAGTACCTAATAATAGATAAATTACTATAATACACAATCCATAAATAATGGCATTTTTAATACCTGCAGCTTTAGATTTACTTTGTTTAGTAAAAAAGCTAACAGTCATTGGTATCATTGGAAAAACACAAGGTGTTAGTAATGCCGCAAAACCTGATAGAAAAGCAATAAAAAAGATTCCCCACAAACCTTTAGATTCACCATCTGAAGAAGAATCTACACTTGCTTCATTATCTATTGCAGACTTTACAGTAGCATCTTCTAGATTGCTATTAAAGTCGAAAAAAGTTGGAGCTAAACATTTTTCATCATCACACGCTTGAAAATAAGCTTCTGCTTCAATTGTTTTTAAATCTGTATTTAACACTTTAATTTTCTGAGTAAAAACAGCTTCATTGGAGAAGTATTTAACATCCATATCGAAAGCTTTTTCAAACTTTTCTATACTCTTAGATTCTTTTAATCCTCCTATTAATTTAAAATCTTTATTATCGTTTTTAAATGTAATCTCTGTTGGTATTGGTCCCATTGGGTCCTTATTGTCTTGAGAATAAATGTGCCATTTATTATCTAAAACTGCTGTATAAGCAATCTCATACTCATCATTTCCAAGTGAATAAATAGATGACGTCCATTTTACTGGATCTAATATTTTACTATTATTTGTTTTTTCTTTAATCTGAAAATCAACAGTTTTACTTTCGAAAATACATTTAGCATCATCACAAGCTTGGTAACTAACTTCTGCTTCAATTGATGTTAAATCTGGATTTAATATTTTAATTTTTTGAGTAAATGTAGCCTCATAATCAAAATAAGTCATGTCCATTTCAAAGACTTTATCAAATTTGGTAGTGCTTGCACTTTCTGAAGCTTTCCCTACTAATTCAAAATCTTTAGACACTACGTTTTCATCGTAAATAAACTCGGTTGGTATTGCGCCTCCTTCTGGTAAGTTTTGAGAATAAAGGTGCCAATGGTCCTCGATATCTGCTTCGTAAATTAAATTATATTCTGTATCCGAAATTTTCTCTACTGTACCACTCCATTTTACAGGTTCTAATACTTGTGCAAAAATGGTTTGCATTGAAAATAATACGAATAATAAAGCTAAGATTTTCTTCATTCTTTCAAGGATATTTTTAATATTTTATTAGTATTTGTAGTCACTTTAAAACGTTCGTCTGCTCTATAATTTAAGATCCAAACAATTTCTTTATTCGAGCACAATAAAAGACATTTCTCTTTATCTAACAAAGATAGTTTTTCATCTTTAAAATACTTGCTCAATTTCTTTTTGCCATTACCTCCTAAAGGATAAAAATAGTCGCCTTCCTTCCATTTTCTTACCGTTAGTGGGTAACTTAATTTTTCTATATCTACAAAAATTTCATTTTTAGAGACTTTTTCTATTGTATTGACTGTTTCTAAAAACAAAATCCCGTTTGGTATCGATTTATCTTTCTCTTCTTTAAGGATACTAATTGCAATATTCTCTGCTTCGGAAGCTAATGTAGCCAAAACCATATGAGATCTGTCTTTTATTAATCTGTGTGTTTCAGAAAAAATTTGCTTTCCACTTTGTGCTGTTAACAAATTTTGAATATCTCCAAAAGCAGTAAAACCGAATGGTTTAAATACTTCTACTAAGTATGCTTTAGGGTTTTTAAGCTTTATAAATTCTGAAATATCATAGGTGATTTCATCATTATTGACAGCTATAATCGCTCTTTTTAAAACAGCATTTACACTTTCTTCTACAATACTTGAAGCATCATTTAAATGCATTAAAGTGGTATCGAAATTTTGTAACAATTGTGAATTTGTTTCTTTTAACTTCGGAATAATTTCATGACGCAATTTGTTTCTTAAGTATTTAGTAGATGCGTTACTACTATCTTCTCTCCATTCAATTTTTTGTTGTTCAGCAAAACCTAGAATTGTTTCTCTAGAAAACTTTAATAATGGTCTTACAATATTTCCATTAGTTTCAGGTATTCCAGTTAAACCTTCTAAACCTGTTCCTCGTGTTAAATTAATTAGAAAAGTCTCTAAATTATCGTCTGCATGATGTGCTGTTAAAATATAATCGAAACCTAATTGATTTGACAACTCTTGAAACCAATTATAACGCAACTCACGAGCTGCCATTTGTATGGACAACTTGTTTTCTTGAGCATAAATAGTCGTGTCGAAATGCTGTGTAAAGACTTCTAAACCTAGTGTTTTGGCTAAGTCTAATACAAAGGCTTCATCTCCATTGCTTTCTTCATCTCGCATATTAAAGTTGCAATGTGCTAGTGAAATATCAAGTTTAGCTTTCTTACATAAATGTGTAAGTGCAACACTATCTAATCCTCCAGAAATAGTGATTAACAGCTTCTTCCCTTTTAGAAAATTAAACTGATTATTTATATGTTTTTGAAAGATTTCTTGCACTTTGTAAATGTACGTTTTTTGGCTATTTTTTGATATTAATTATGATGATTTTAATACTTGTGGATTTTTACACTGAGATTCGTAGAGATTCGCTGAGTTTCACAGAGCGTTTAGTTTATTAGTAAATTGCTGTTTTATCTCACAAAGACGAGAAGCTATTGCCAACTGAATACTGACGACTTCCTGTTGAAAACTAATTCTCTAAAACTGTTCGCATTGCTTTGGCTTTAACCAAGCATTCTTCGTATTCTTTAAGCGGTTCACTTTTAGCAGTAATTGCACCACCAACAGAATACGAAACGTATTGTTTTGCTTCATTATAAAGAATACTTCTAATCACTACATTAAAATCGAAATCGCCATTTGGCGTAATATATCCAACACTTCCAGAGTATAAACCGCGTTTGGTTTCTTCTAAATCTTCAATAATTTTCATTGCTGAAATTTTGGGAGCTCCTGTCATGCTGCCCATTGGAAACGTTGTCCTTATTATATCTATTGGATTTGTTGTCTCTTTAACTTCTGATACTACAGTAGAAATCATTTGATGCACTTGGTCGAAACTGTATATCTTACAAAGCTCCTCTACCTTTACGCTACCTTTTGTTGCTGTTTGCGAGAGATCGTTACGTACTAAATCTACAATCATAATGTTTTCGCTACGCTCCTTTTCATCACTTACCAAATCATTTTTTAAAATAGAGTCCATAATATGGTCTGTATCACGTTTGGCAGTTCCTTTTATGGGTTGCGAAATTACTTTTGTTCCTTCTTTTTTTATGTAACGTTCTGGTGAAGCAGAAAGTAAATAGTTACTTCTTACTTTTAAAAACGTTGCAAAAGGTGCATTAGAAATGGTGTTAAGCTTATTATAAGTTTCTAGAGGTTGAATGATTGTGTTTTCTGCATAAAATTCTTGACAAAAATTAGCTTCGTAAATATCTCCTCTATGTATGTGCGAGAGTACTTTTGTTACTTTATCAAAGTATTCGTCTTTATGTATTTTTAATTTTATTTTTATTGAATTACTGTTGTTGAATTCCTCGATATCAAGATTATTGGATTGTTCGATATCTTTTAAATCGGATTCAAACTCATCATCAACTGCTTTCAAATAAAGCATTTCTACAGTATCTCCTTTAAATAAAAATATTTTTTTTGGCTGAAAGAAATACAAATCAGGAAATTCTAAACCATCATCATTATTAGATTTTAGAACTTCGGTATCGTTCTTTAAATCGTAAGTTAAATAACCAAAAATCCAATCTTTGGTTGTTGTATAATATTCCTTTAGTTTTTCGAAAGCATTAAAATAATCAGTCTGTATTGCTGTAAAAGCATCTACAGCCAAAACCGCATCGTAACTAGAATATTTTTGATTTTCTTGAAATTGTTTCGAATTAGAATCTAACCAAACAACATCATCAAACTGTTGGGCCCAAGACAATAGATTTTGCTTGAACTCCTCAGGATTAGTAATTTTATGTTTTGCTGTTGTTCTCAATGTAAAAATGTTGTGTAAAGTTAAGCAGAATTGCTAAAAAAACGAGTATTTTAGTCATTAGATTATATAAAAAACATGTTCGAATTATCTAATAGTATTTTAAAAATTAAAGTTAAACCAATAGGTGCAGAACTTTGCGAAATAAGTTCGGTAAAAAACAACACACAGTTTATGTGGGATGCAAATCCTGATATATGGGGAAGCTTTGCTCCTAACCTCTTTCCTATTATTGGAGCGTTAAAAGATGAAACTTATTTTTATAAAGGCACAAAATACAACATGCCTAAACATGGTTTTGTTAGGCATAGTAAAGACATTAAGCTTGTTAAAGAAACGAAAAATAGCCTAAGTTTTAGTTTAACTTATAATGAGGATTTATTAAAAATATATCCTTTTAAATTTGAGTTTAAAATTACCTATACTTTAATAGACAATATATTAGACATTAATTATACTGTAAAAAATTTAGATAATAAATCCATATACTTTTCTGTTGGAGGACATCCAGCTTTTAAATGTCCTTTATATAATGATGAAAATTATACAGATTATAATTTAGTTTTTGAAACTGAAGAAACCTCAAAAACACATTTACTAAATACACAAACCGGATTAGTGAAAAATGAAACAAAACCTGTTTTTACTACTAAAAATAGCATTCAATTAAATCCAAATTTATTTAGTGAGGATGCACTTATTTTTAAAGATTTAAAATCTAGAAAAGTAGCTTTAGTTAGCACTAAACATGGAGAAATATTAAATATGACTTTTAAAGATTTTAATTATCTTGGTCTTTGGGCAAAACCCAACGCACCTTATGTTTGTATTGAACCTTGGTTAGGCATTGCAGATCAAGAAAACACGTCTCAAAACATCGTAGAAAAAGAAGGTATTATTAAATTACCTGAAAATGAAACCTTTAGCACAAACTATAGTGTGCAAATACATGAGCATCATTTAGGGTAAACAAAATATTAATAGTAATTTTGCGGCTTAAATAACATGCTTTGACTTTTAGAGATTTAAACTTAAATACACCATTATATAACGCGCTTGACGATTTAGGCTTTACAACGCCTACACCTATTCAAGCCGAAGCTTTTAGCGTTGTTGCCAGCGGAAAAGATATGGTTGGAATTGCGCAAACTGGAACCGGGAAAACCTTTGGTTATATGCTTCCAGTGCTTAAAAACTTACCGTTTTCTAAACAAGAGAACCCAAGAGTATTGGTTTTAGTACCTACTCGAGAGCTTGTTGTACAAGTGGTAGACGAGATAGAAAAGCTAACAAAATACATAAACACACGTGTTTTAGGTGTTTATGGTGGTACAAATATTAATACTCAAAAAAGAGCTATTGCTGAAGGTATTGATATTTTAGTTGCGACTCCTGGTCGTATGTACGATTTAGCTTTAAGTCATGTTTTAAATTTAAAATCTATTCAAAAATTAATTATCGATGAAGTAGATGTCATGTTAGACTTAGGTTTTAGACATCAATTAATTAATATTTTTGACCTTCTACCAGAACGTCGTCAAAATATTATGTTCTCTGCAACCATGACTCATGATGTAGATGCATTAATTACAGATTTCTTTAAATCTCCAGAAAAAGTATCGATTGCAACTTCTGGAACTCCTTTAGAGAATATTAAACAAACACGTTATAAAGTTCCTAATTTCTATACGAAGTTAAATTTACTAAAACATTTACTTCGAGATGAAGAAACTTATAATAAAGTCTTAATTTTTGTTGCTTACAAAAAGATGGCAGATCGCCTTTTTGAAGCTCTAGAAGAAGAATACAACGATGAACTTTGTGTTATACACTCTAACAAAACGCAAAATTATAGATTGCGTAGTATCGAGCAATTTCGTGAAGGTATTAATAGAATTCTAGTGGCTACAGATGTTATGGCTCGTGGTTTGGATATTGATAATGTAACGCATGTTATAAATTTTGACACTCCAGATTTTCCAGAAAACTACATGCATAGAATTGGTAGAACTGGTCGTGCAGAACGAGAAGGACAGGCTCATGTTTTTACTACAGAAAAAGATGAACACGCTATAGATGACATCGAAGCATTAATGCAGATGACTATTACTGTTGCAGAATTACCTTCTGAAGTTGAGATTTCTAAAGAGTTAATTGAAGAAGAAAGACCTCAAATTAAAGAACACAATAACCCGCACAAAAGACTAAAAGACGAAGATGCTCCAGGTCCTGCTTTTCATGATAAATCTGAAAAGAATTCTAAAGAAAATAAAGGTGGATCTTATAAGTTTAAAATTGCTGCTAAGTATAAAAAACCAAAAACTAGAGGAGATAAGAATTATCAGAAATTTAATAAGAATAAGAAGTAGGCTTAATTAACACTAGGCTTAATTGGCTTTTGAATAGTTGTAAATACTTTTTTGATTTCTTCTTTAAGTTCTATTTTAAGTGTAATGTCTTTCAGTATAAAATATTATCTTTAGTTTTTCGTTTGTTATAAAACGCACTAAACCTAATTAATGTCTTCTGCTATTTTTAATTTACTGCCAAACCTACAACCGTTTCATCATGAGACGCATTATGAGGATTTGTTTTTAAATCAGCATTGGGTTTTGGTAAATGGTATCTCTAAAAAAAAAGCTATTTATGTTTTTAAAGATGAGAACACTCTTCATATTTCTGAAAGTAAAACTACCACAGAAACGTCATGGTGTATTGAAAAAAAGAATACATTTTCTATTGTAACCGAAGATGGAGAAACCACAGTAAAAGCCTATTTTAAAGATCATGACGTTTTAATACTTAATAGATTACAAACGGACGATTGTGCTATTTTTATTAATGAGAGTAGCTATTCTGAGTCTTTAAATTCGTTAGAAGATGTACAACAGTTTCTACATGAAAAATACAAGAATAAAGCTAGCGATATAATTCACGACCACGAGTTTTACTACATAGAAAAATCTAAAGAGTTTGGTCCTTTTACTGTTGAAGAATTAACCAAAAAGGTTAAAGATGAAACTATTAGTCCTTTCTGTTTTGTTAGAGACGTAAACGAACACGACTATAGTAATCGTTTACGCATTAAGGATTTAATAAGAGAATTGTAATAAAAAAAGAGTAACCAAATATTTTAGATTACTCTTTTTTCTTATAAATTTCAAACTCTTATTTTTTAATAGCGCTTCTTAACACTAGTATTCCAACTCTAGCAACAACAAAAGAAAACAACCCAAAAGTAGCCGTTAATAAAGATACTTTAAGTCCACCTGCAAATATATTAGGATCTACATTGCCCATAGATTGAATAGAATCGAAAGCTGTAATTAAACCAATAACAGAACCTAAAAAGCCTAAAACTAAGCCTAAAAGACTAGAATCTACAGTCAGTTTTATCATTTTAATAGAAACTGCTTCATTAGCTTTAAGGCTTAAAAAGCCTTTAATAATAAAGAAAATGGAAAGTAATAAGCAAATTAAAATAAGAGACATAAATACTGGTCCACCTTCCACAAAAGGATTAATTACTAGAAACTTTGAGGATACTACATTCATAATTGTTAGTGTTTTGATTAATATATTTCAAAATTACTTTAGATTTCAGCTTTAAAAAATTAAAAGCGATAGACTACCAAATTAGTAACCGATTCTACAAAATGCTAAAACAATTGCTAAATCCGTCATTCGTCTACAAATTGTAAATCTCGAATAAAAATATACTATTATTGTAATACAATTTACAAATAATGCTAAAAAAGGAATTCATCTTAAAAAAACTAGGACAAGTACTACTACATGTTCTATTCTGGCTTGGTGTGCTCTTTTTTTACACTTATTTTTTTGGTGTTGGTAGTACAGATTTTAATCAAACACTATATTTTTCTTTGTTCTTAATGCCAATTACAATAACAACAACTTATGTTTCAATTTATAAATTAATACCAGAGTATTTAATTACAAAACAGTATTTCCGTTTTGGCTTGTATAGTTTGTATACTTTAATAATATCTGGTTATTTAATTTTTGTTTCTATCTTTTTTAGCTTGATTTTCTTGTCAAATTTCGAATACAACAAAATGAGCCCAATAAGCAAAAACTTGCTCTTTGTAATGACAGGTGTTTATCTTGTGGTTATTATTGTTAGCGCTTTTAAATTATTAAAATTGAATTTAAAAAACAGTGAGAAAGCAAATGTTTTAGAAACTAAGATACTAGAAACACAGCTAAAATTAAAAGAACAAGAATTGAATTACTTAAAAATGCAAATTCATCCGCATTTCTTGTTTAACACATTAAATACAATGTATGGTTTCGCTTTAAAAAAAGCAGATGAAACACCAGAAATGATACTAAAACTGTCTAACCTATTAGACTACCTACTCTACCAAACAGATAAACCATTTGTAAGTTTAACCGAAGAAATAAACCATATAAAAGACTATATCGCACTAGAACAATTACGTTTTAATGACACATTAGCTGTTTCTTTTATTTCTAAAAACATTAAAGAAACCACCAACATATCTCCAATGTTATTAATGCCTTTTGTAGAGAATAGTTTTAAACATGGCTTTATACAAAATGGCGCATTAAAAGTAGATATTACTATTTCTTGTGAAGCTGAAAACTTAAGATTTTACATAAAAAACACGTCACAAAAGCAAACTAATAGTGAAAATGGTATTGGTTTAGAAAACATAAAAAAACGATTAGAATTACTTTACAAAGACAAATACACGCTTGATATTAATGATAATGAAACTACTTTTGAAGTTGTATTAAAACTTAACACAAAAACCTTAAAAAATGCATAAACAAATCTCTTGTCTTATTGTTGATGACGAAGCTATTGCAAGAGAAATAATTGCAACACATTTATCTAAAATAGATAATATTAAAATTGTAAAAAGTTGCAGCAATGCAGTTGATGCTTTTAATTGTATTAATGCTAGTAAAATTGACTTGGTTTTTTTAGATATTAATATGCCAGAAATTTCAGGGATAGCTTTTGCAAAGTCCATAAACAAAGACATTAAAGTAATATTTACCACTGCGTATAGAGATTATGCTGTGGAAGGTTTCGAATTACAAGCTGTAGATTATTTATTAAAACCAATAGCTTTTGAGCGTTTATTAAAAGCCGTAAACACTTATTTTGATGTTTACAACACAAAAGAAATAGAAACAAGTAAAACTGAAGAAGCAAACGATTTTATGTTTGTACGCTCAGATAGACGCATGCTTAAAATTGATTTTTATGCTATTGTTTACATTGAAAGCTATAGCGATTATATAAAAATTCATTTAACAAATGAAACTATAGTTACTCGTGAGACTATTAGTGCTATTCAAGCCAAATTACCAAAGCAGCAATTTATGCGTATTCATCGTTCTTATATTATTTCTATAAAACATATTGGGTCTTTTACAAACGAGCATATTACAATTGATAAAAAAGCGTTACCAATTAGTAGGAGTTATAAAAAGGAGGTTTTAAAAGCTTTAGAAAAGTATTGATTTGTCTTCACAGTCTTTCGCAGTAATGATAAAAAAATAAATTTTAAAACTATTAGATCGTTACTAATGCAAACTAACTACTCTAGACATTTTCCAAGAGTTATTTTCTTTTTTCCAAATAACTATAAATTTACTTGGTTTAGAGACTGCATCAGGTTCTTGATTATTAAAAAAGGTATGATACCCAATTTGAACTGCTCCATAATTATTTATTGGGTAAACTTCTACACTCCCTTCAACTAAAGTTCGTTTTACTTTTCCGCAAATATTATTTTTTAATGCTTCTAAAAAATCATCTTTAGAGGTCATTAAACCTCCTTTATCATGATAAAACTCAAAATTATCAGGAACCATTTCACTTTGTGTTTCTATATCACAGGTATTATAAGCATTAAAATACTTAGTATCTAAAGCTTTTATTGTATTGTATAATTCCTGGTCTTCAAGTACATATTCATTTATAGAAACTGACTTGTCTTCTTCTTCCCTTTTACAAGAAAAAGCAACAGTTACAATTATTAAGTAAGTACAGATTTTAGTGATTGTAGTTTTCATTTTTGATTTGTTTGGTTATTGATTGATTAACTATATAGACACAATAAGTTTATAGTTGTTACAGTGTAAAGCAAAAAAAAAGGTGAATCTAATCGATTCACCTTTTTTTTTATACCGCTATTAATACTAATCTCTTTCAACAACTACTTCTTCTGTTTCTAAAAGATACTCCATAACAATTCTTTTCATTTTTAAAGCATCTTTGTGGTTCATTTCAAAATCACGACGTTTTAATTTATGAGTTTTAGATAACCAATTTTTAAATTTAATATATGCGCTTTTTCTTTTGTTTTGATAAAGGTCGTAACCTTTGTTTTTTGCGCTTATTATTTTTAGAATTTTCCCATTAGAGACTATAAATGTTTTTTTACATTTATAAGGCATTTTGCCTAATAGCTTATCTAAATCTGAATAATAAGTAGAGTTAACAACTACTTTTTTACCTGTAGCGCTAACCACTTCTACTTCCTCGTAATCTTGCATAATATTACTCCAAGCATAATAATTAGAATACTCACGTTTACTCTTGGTTACTATTAATGTATTCCAATATTCACCAAAATTTTTATGTATAAGGTTTAGAGTTGCAATAGAATCTTTATTATTAAAGCTTTTTACATAATCTTCGACAAGTGCAACGTTTTTATTTTGCGAATTGCTAAAAGATAAAAAAAAGCAAAAAACAAGTGCTAGGTAGGAAGTTTTCATAATGCTAGTATATTAGATTTGGGATTATAAATATATTTAAAAACCCGATTAAAACCTATTATAATCGACAAAACGCACTTTGTTTTAACATATCACTATTAAATCAATTAAGTTGAAAATATAAAACAACACACAATTATTCTTGTTATATTAAAATGAAAATTACTTTTTAAAACAAAAAAAAAGCGAACTTATATAAGTTCGCTTTTAATACTGTATGTGTTGTAAAGCTATGCTGTTATACTTGGTACATTAACCATTTCGTCAACATCTTTATCGTAATCAATACCTTCTACTTTAAAACCAAAAAGATTAAAGAAATCTGTTTCATAACCTTTTAAATCTCCTATTTCTGGTAAAGTTTCGGTTGTAGCTTGTTTCCAAAGCTCTAAAACTTTTGCTTGAATATCATCACGCATTTCCCAATCGTCAATTCTAATTCTTCCTGCGTCGTCTAAAGGTGTGTTTTCAGAATATAAACGTGCGTTAAACAAACGTTCTATTTGCTCAATACAACCTTCGTGAATACCTTCTGCTTTCATTACTTTATATAATAATGATATATATAATGGTATCACTGGAATAGCAGAACTAGCCTGTGTTACTAATGCTTTATTGACAGACACATAAGCTTGACCGTTGATGTCTTTTAAAGCATCTGTAATCTTAAATGCAGTCGCCTCTAAATCGTCTTTTGCACGACCAATTGTTCCTTTTCTGTAAACTGCTTCAGTTAATGATGGACCAATATATGAGTAAGCAACTGTTTTAAAATCTTTAGATAAAACACCTGCTGCTTTAAGTTGGTCTATCCACATTTGCCAATCTTCACCTCCCATTACAGCAACAGTATTATCAATCTCCTCTTCTGTACATGGTCCTATTGTTACCTCTTTAACTTCACCTGTATGAAAATCTACGGTGTTATCTGTGAATGTAGTACCAATTGGTTTTAAAACCGATTTAAAACGCACTCCAGAATCTGGATGCGTACGTACTGGTGAAGCTAAACTATAAACCAATAAATCTATTTCTCCTAAATCCTTTTTGATTAGGTCAATAGTTTCAGTTTTTATAGCATTAGAAAATGCATCTCCATTTATACTTTTAGCATATAATCCATCTTTATTGGCTTGAGCCTCGAAAGCAGCACTATTGTACCAGCCTGGTGATGCTGGACGACCTGCTGTTGGTGGCTTCTCGAAAAAAGCACCAATGGTTGCAGCGTTAGATCCATAAGCACTTGTAATACGTGATGCCAATCCAAATCCTGTAGATGCACCAATGACTAATACTTTTTTAGGACCTTCTGTAACTGGTCTTTCCTTTATATATTCTATTTGGTTTATTACGTTTTGCTCACAACCTTTTGGGTGTGATGTTAAACATATAAATCCTCTTGTTTTTGGTTCTATTATCATATTTTATACGTGTAAAGCGCGATCTTCTGTTGCTGCTAAAGCTGCTTCTTTTACTGCTTCTGCAAATGTTGGATGTGCATGAGACATACGCGAAATATCTTCTGCACTTGCTCTAAATTCCATAGCAACTACTGCTTCTGCTATTAAGTCTGCACAACGTGCACCAATCATGTGTACACCTAGAACTTCGTCTGTTTTCTCATCGGCTAATATTTTTACAAATCCGTCGATATCTCCACTTGCTCTTGCTCTACCTAAAGCTCTAAAAGGAAACTGTCCTGCTTTATAAGCAACACCTTCTGCTTTTAATTCTTCTTCAGTTTTACCAACTGCAGCAACTTCTGGCCAAGTATAAACAACACCTGGAATTAAGTTATAATCGATATGCGGTTTTTGTCCTGCTAAAGTTTCGGCGACAAAAACACCTTCTTCTTCAGCTTTGTGTGCTAACATAGCTCCTTTAACAACATCACCAATGGCATAAATATTAGAAACATTTGTTTGTAAATGTTCGTTTGTTTCTACTTGTCCGCGATCTGTTAACTTAACACCAGCAGCTTCAAGGTTTAAACCATCTGTATATGGATTACGCCCTACAGAAACTAAACAATAGTCTCCCTTAAACGCTACTACTTCACCTTTTTTATTTTCTGCTTTAACGATAACTTCGTCTCCATTACGCTCTACAGATTGTACTTTGTGAGACAGCATCATTTTACATTTTGCTTTTTTAAAGACCTTATTAAGTTCTTTAGATAAGCCTGCATCCATTGTTGGAAGAATGCGATCCATATATTCAATAACAGTAACTTCTGCTCCTAAACGACGGTACACTTGACCTAATTCTAAACCAATAACACCTCCACCAATTATAATTAAATGCTTAGGGATTTCTTTAAGTTTTAAAGCTTCGGTAGATGTTATTACACGTTCTTTATCTAAAGTAATAAATGGTAAGCTAGATGGTTTAGATCCTGTAGCGATAATACTATGTGTAGCTTCAATCTCTGTAGTCTCTTCTCCTGTAATTGTTATGTGTGTAGCGTCTTTAAAACTACCAACACCTGTAAAAACGTCGATTTTGTTTTTCTTCATTAAAAAGTCAATACCTCCTGTTGTTTGGTCTACAACTGCTTGCTTACGACCAATCATTTTTTCTAGGTTTACTTTTATCTCTCCAGGTATTTCAATACCGTGATCTTCGAAATGTTTTGTAGCTTCCTCGTAATGGTGAGAAGAACTTAACAATGCTTTACTAGGAATACAACCAACGTTTAAGCAGGTGCCTCCTAAGGTTGAATATTTTTCAATTATTGCTGTTTTCATACCTAGTTGTGCGCAACGTATTGCTGCTACATATCCTCCAGGTCCAGAACCAATTATGGCTACATCATATTTACTCATAAAAAATGTTTTTGTATAGTTTTCCGCTTTTGCGAAAATGACAAATTTAATATTATAACAAAAGTACAATTTTGATTTGTGACAAACCAACGACTATCAATTATTTTTTTAACTTGGAAAACCAAGCATTTCTCCCATGCCAACAGTAAATAACCAACAACCATAAATGGCATGTTCTATAGATACTAAGAGTGTTGATTTTGTCTTCTTATAAGTGAAAGCAAAAAGTAATCCACCAAAAAAGGTTAAGGCGATTACTAAGGTATTTCTAAAAAACAAATGTGCTAAAGAAAACACAACAGCATTTATAAAAATGAATAGTTTTTTATTCTGAAATAAATTCTCGTAACGTTGAAAGTAAAAGGTTCTAAATATTAATTCTTGCGGATAAACCGAAAAAGCTGAATACACAAATAGTAAAACCAACCACATTAAAGGCTTATTTATTAACACTTTAAACAGACTTGCTTTGTCTAAAAAGTAGACTAAGGCTATTGTAATAAAAGCGATACCAACTAATTTTATTAAAGTATCACGAAAAAACCGCGACCAATTAATATTCTTTGCAATTCTGAATTTATTTTTCTGAATTTTTAATAATACATATATTATGTAAACAAAGCCTGTTAAAGCTATAATTCCCTTTATCCAAAACGGAAAATCTATTGTAAAACTTATAGGAGTTACAATAAATATTAAAAAGAATTCTATAAGCTTATATCTTATTGACTGAAACATAATTATTAAAAATTTAAACTGAAATAGCAGTAGTATGCTTTACTTCGTTAATCATGAACATACTATGTGTGCTTCCAATATGATTAATGTTGGTTAGTTTATTTACCATGAACTCTCTAAAAGCCTCCATGTCCTTTACTAGAACTTTTAACAAGTAATCGTAATCTCCACTAATGTGAAAACATTCTAGAACCTCGTCTAATTCGGTTACCTCCTTTTCAAACTTCATTACATAAGCTTGAGAATGCTTTTCTAACTTAATGTGACAAAAAGCAACAAACGATTTTTCTATGGCTTCTTTTTTAATTAAAGCTACATATTTATCTATTACACCATTATTTTCAAGCTTTTTAATACGCTCGTAAACTGCTGTTATAGATAAGTTTAATTTATTAGAAAGTTCTTTATTAGTCTGTTTACAATCTTCTTGTAGTAATTGAATTAGTTTGGTGTCTATAGCATCAAAAGTCATAATCGAAAAATTTTCAGTTGTACTGGCAAATTTTAAATAAAATATTAAAAATAAACCATAATAATGTAAATATTCAGTTTTAACAACTGAATTTAAACAAATCTATTGATTATTAGTCTAAAATAGATCAATTTTACATGATAATAATCATATATACTAATTTTTTATATACAAAGCTATGAAATTTAAACCAGCAAATAATATTCAGGACTTACAATATTTTGGAGAGTTTGGAGGCGTAAATCCTTCAATTTCAGACTCCTCTACTTACACCTTTATATCTGCAAAAACAATGCAAGATACTTTTGAAGGTAATGCAGATGGTTGTTATTTATATTCAAGACATACAACACCTTCTAACCTATATTTAAGCCAAGCTTTAGCAGCAATGGAAGGCACAGAATCTGCTAATGTTACAGCTTCTGGAATGGGTGCAATTACACCTGTAATTTTACAACTTTGTGATGCTGGAGATCACGTAGTTTCTAGTAGAACTATTTATGGAGGTACTTATGCTTTTCTAAAAAACTTTACACCTCGCCTAAATATTACAACATCTTTTGTAGACATTACAAAATTAGATATTGTTGAAGCTGCTATTACTCCAAACACAAAGGTTTTATACTGCGAATCTGTTAGTAACCCATTACTAGAAGTTGCAGATATAGAAGGTTTAGCTAAACTTGCTAAAAAGCATAATTTAAAGTTAGTTGTAGATAATACATTCTCTCCTTTATCGGTTTCTCCTGCTGTTTTAGGTGCAGATATAGTAATACATAGTTTAACAAAATTCATTAATGGATCTAGTGATACCGTTGGTGGTGTAGTTTGTGGAACACAAGAATTTATAGACAGCTTAAAAAGTGTAAATGATGGTGCTTGTATGCTTTTAGGTTCTACAATGGATAGTTTACGTGCTGCTTCTGTTCTTAAAAACTTAAGGACATTACATATTAGAATGCAACAACACAGTTATAATGCTACTTTTTTAGCCGAGAAATTTCAAGATTTAGGTATAAAAACAGTATATCCAGGTTTAGCATCGCATCCTTCTCATGAGTTATTTAAAACAATGATGAACGAAAAATACGGATTTGGTGGTATGCTTACTATAGATACTGGTTCTCTTGAAAACGCAAATGCTTTAATGGAGTTAATGCAAGAGAAAAACTTAGGTTATTTAGCAGTAAGTTTAGGGTTCTACAAAACATTATTTAGCGCTCCTGGAAGTTCTACTTCTTCAGAAATCCCTGAAGATGAACAAAAAGAAATGGGATTAAGCGATGGATTGATTCGTTTTTCTATTGGATTAGATGCAGATATAGAACGTACTTTTGATATGATGAGAGCATGCATGTTAGAAGTTGGTGTTCTACAAACTGAAATGGCATAATTAAACTAACAACTTAATAAGTACAATGAACGAAGTAATAGCTTTCGGAATCCTATCATTCACCTCTTTTTTTACACTGATAAATCCTTTTGGCACTATGCCAATATTCATGACGATGACTGCAGACTTAGATAAAAGTCATAGAACTAAAACTGCACAAAAAGCGTCGATAGTATCTTTTATTACTATAATAATATTTGCCTTTTCTGGGCAAGTATTATTTAATTTCTTTGGCATCTCTGTAAACAGTTTTAGAGTTGTTGGAGGTGTTATCTTTTTTTTAATGGGAATGGATATGCTTCAAGCACGCTTAGGCAAAGTAAAATTGAAAGAATCGGAAATTAAAACATACGTCGATGATATTTCTGTAACGCCTTTAGCAATCCCAATGATATGTGGACCAGGAGCACTAACCAATGCCATAGTAATGATGGAGGATGCCCATTCAATAGAAAAAAAAATCATCCTAATTCTTGCTGTAGTAGCAGTTATATCTGTAACTTATATTATTCTATATAGTTCTACAAAAATTATTAAAATTCTTGGTCAAACAGGAATAAATGTCATGATGCGTTTAATGGGTTTAATAGTAATGGTAATAGCTGTAGAATTCTTTTTTAGCGGTCTCAAACCAATTATTTTAGATATTCTAAATAATCAAGCAACTAGTATTCTCACTTAAAGAACTGACAGTCGCATAATTTAAAATAATTAAATACTAAAAAGCCTGAACATAATAAATGTTCAGGCTTTTTATATTTATGTAATAAGTGACTACTTATTTAAAAGTACTTCTATTTTAAGTAGCCTATATTCTAAATTCTTAATTTTTTCATCTTAATATTCTTTAGTAGTATCAGTATCTTGAGACTTTATCTTTTTATTTAATTGTGTAATGTATAAAAATTACTCTTCTAAATTTTAAAGTGAAGACAAAGACAATTCGCTTAAATCAACTTTAAATTAGTTATTTTTAATTTCGCATAAGATTTTACACCTGGAAGGTGTATTATTTGCTTTTGCAAAAGCTTCCGTTTACCCAATAGACTTGAATTTATATTCTGAATTAATTCCAGATTCTCCTGTAAAAAACTTCTCAAGAACTATACAAAGTTTTTTAAGTCTATATAATATAAACCTTAATCTTAATCTCTATCTTAATTCATAAACCGAACATAAAAGAACTCTAAACAGATAATAAAATAGCTTACCAAAAAGCACTTATAAATCTAGAATGACATCTCTAATGGCACCAAAAGGCAAAGCCTTATTTCCTGTTTTATTTATTAAAATTACTTCTCAAAAAGCTGCTCCTAAAACAATTTGAGTAAGTAAATCTATATAACCCGCTAATTTCCAGCATATACTTGAATTTGCATAACTTCTTCTAAAATCGTAACATTACATATCCAAAAAAAAACTAACTAACATGCAAGACGATAATCTTTCTGAAATTAATATTAATGATGACCAAAAAATAATTGAAAATAAAGAGCTTAACTTTTTTGAAGCCCTAATTCCTGTTATTATTTTAATGAGCTTACTAGCTTACAACATCTTTTTTGTTGAGGGTCAAGAATGGTTTGGTGCTTATACCAATCAAATTATTTTATTAATAGGAGGATTTGTTGCCATGATTGATGGTTTTTTTAACAAAGTACCTTTAATGATCATGATTAAAGAAGTCTGGGAAAACCTAAAAAGTGTTTTCGTGCCTTTAATGATACTATTTTTAGTTGGTGCTTTAGCAGGAACATGGCTAATTAGTGGTATTATTCCTGCCATGGTTTATTACGGTTTACAAGTATTAAATCCTTCAATATTTTTACCAGCCTCTGTAATTATTGCAGCTATTATTTCTATTGCAACTGGAAGCTCATGGACAACCTCTGCAACCGTTGGTATTGCACTAATTGGTATTGGTAGCGCACTTGGAATCCCAACAGGAATGATTGCTGGAGCTGTTATTTCTGGCGCTTACTTTGGAGATAAAATGTCGCCTTTAAGCGATACTACAAACCTTGCTCCTGCAATGGCTGGAACAGATTTGTTTACACATATTCGCTATATGACAATTACTACAGTACCTACAATTATAATTACATTAATCGTTTTTGCAATATTAAGTGCAACTATAGACACAACAGGAAGCGCAGATATTAGCGGCTTACTAGCAACTATGGATGCTACATTTAACATTACACCTTGGTTATTTGTTGTTCCATTAGTAGTTGTTGGATTAATTTTACTAAAAACAAAACCACTTATAGCTTTAGGTATTGGAGTTGCTTTAGCTGCCATTTTTGCTTTTATATTTCAGCCAGAAATTTTAAACGGATTAGCAGAAACTAAAATAGGAGCGATTACCACTGCTGTTTTAACAGATACTAGTATAGTTACCGATAACCCAAAATTAAACGATCTCTTTAGTTCTGGCGGAATGAGTGGCATGCTCTGGACCATCTATCTTATTTGTTGCGCTATGGTTTTTGGTGGTGTTATGGATGCTATTGGTGCTTTAGCTAGAATAACAAAAGCTTTACTGTCTGTAGCAACAACTGTTTTTGGACTATTTGCGAGTACTGTTTTAAGCTGTTTAGGTTTAAACGCTATTGCAAGCGACCAGTATTTAGCATTAGTAATTCCTGGTAAGATGTTTAAAAAAGCATATGAAGATAAAGGCCTTGCGCCTGAAAATTTAAGTAGAACACTTGAAGACTCTGGAACAGTAACCTCTGTATTAATACCTTGGAACACTTGTGGTGCATACCAATCTAGCGTTTTAGGCGTAGGTGTTAGTGAATACTTTGTGTATGCCGTTTTTAATTGGCTAAGTCCTTTTACAACACTTTTGTTTGCTGCACTTAATATTAAAATAAGACTACTCAAAGATAAATAACTAAAAATTATCGTTTTTTCCTTTTACTATAATCAAAATTTATAGCTTAATAAGATTTAAAGATTTTATTAAGCTATTTTTTTTGTCTTCTAATGTATCTTTGTAAACTGAAAACAATATAATAATTTATAAAATTTTATACCAATGGCAATAGTAGGAAAACAATTCCCAGATTTAAATGTGGATGCAATGAACGAAATGGGTGACACCTTTAAATTAAACGTTCTTGAAGAAGCAAAAAACAACAAGAAAAAAGTATTATTATTCTGGTACCCAAAAGATTTTACTTTTGTTTGCCCAACAGAATTACATGCTTTTGAAGCTGCTAAAGCAGAATTCGAAAAAAGAAACACAATTGTAATTGGCGCTTCTTGTGATACTCCAGAAGTTCACTTTGCATGGTTAAACACACCAAAAGACAATGGTGGAATTGAAGGTGTTACTTACCCAATTTTAGCAGATTCTAACCGTAACTTAGCAAATACTTTAGGTATTTTAGATATTACTAACGAGAAGTATAACGAAGAAACTGGTGTTGTAACCGTAGATGGAGACAACGTAACATACAGAGCAACTTACGTAATAGACGAAGATGGTGTTGTACAACACGAAGGTGTAAACAACATGCCAATTGGTAGAAACGTAAACGAATTTTTACGTATTATCGATGCATTAACGCACGTACAAGAAAAAGGTGAAGTATGTCCTGCAAACTGGGAAGAAGGAAAAGACGCAATGAGTGCTAATAGAACTGGTACTGCAGAGTATTTAGCAAACCACGTAAACTAATTAAACATGGTTCAAGAATTAAGTCAAGATAATTTAGCCGAAATTATTGCTAATAACGACACTGTTGTTGTGCAATATTCTGCAACATGGTGTGGTAACTGTCGTATTATGAAACCAAAGGTTAAGAAATTAGCTGGAGAGTTAGAAAATATAACATTTGTTATCGCTGACGCGGAAAAATTCCCGGAATCTAGAAAATTAGCTACTGTAGATAATTTACCAACGTTTGCTGCTTTTAAAGGTGGGAAATTTGTGAATCAAGTACAGACTAACAAATTCGACGTTTTAAAAGAATTAGTTAACGAAGTAGCATAAATAATATCATTTTCGCTTTCGCGGAAGTAATAAACGTCAGTTCGAGTGCATTCGATTTTTTATCGTATTTGTATCGAGAACACCAGTTTATTAAATAAAATAAAATTATCAATGAAATTACCAGTAATAAAACACCTTACACAATTTATAGAAGACAATGACGAAGACTACCTAGTCGAAACCATTGAAACTCTAGAAGCCTTAACCGAAGTACCATCTCTAAAAGATGAAGAACTAGACGTTATTGGAGAGCTAATTTCTAATATGTATGGTGCCATTGAAGTTAATAAAATGATTAAAGATGGTGCAACTAAAAAAGATGCAGTTAATGGTTTTATGAAACGTGTTTTAGGTTCTATTGATAAGTAATTAAAAAAGAAAAATTAGTAGTTATTAAAACCACTTTGCAAAAGCAAGGTGGTTTTTTTGTTTAAATTAATTACTAACTCTACTCGTAAAGCCCTAAGTATCTCCTGTAAGTTATTTGTTACAAATATCTATTACTTAACATAAATTAAAAACCCACAACTACCTCCTGTTTCAATCTTGAAAATACTTACTTAAAACCCATAGCTGATTTAAATCATATTTAAATACCGCTTATCATAATATATTGTGGTAAAAAGCGTAAACCAAATATGCAATATCATGAAAACTAAAACCTTACTAGAGCTCATTACTTTATCTTCCAGCCTTTATTTTTTAGCCAAAGACACCCATTTTATAGATAGATTGAATGATTTTTCTGAAAAAGGAAAAGAAAATCTTAATAAAATGGCTTCAGATTCTGAAGTTGATGAAAATGGTGAAGAGCTTGAATTCATGGATAAAATAATCCAGAAAACAAGCCAAGTAAGAGAAGAACTGGAGCATAAAATTGAAGAAGCAGTTGTTCAGTTTTACAAAAAAGTAAACATTGCTCATTTAGATAAAATTAAGGGATTAAATGAAAAATTAGACAAAGCAGACAAAGCTATTGCCTTATTAGAAGCACGTTTAAATCATATAGAAGCTAAAGAATAATTATGAATGGTTTCGCAGCAATTAAAAGTAAATACAAATCGGCCTCTAGATATAATCAAATTCTACGAGTTCTAATCAAATATGGATTTGAAGACCTTGTGCATTATCTTGAAAAAAGCAAGCGTTTTACCATAGTACAGCGTCTTATACCTCAAGCCTCTAGAAAGCAAGCAAAAATGCACTCTAAATGGGCAAAAATGCGATTGGTATGTGAAGAATTAGGTCCTACATTTGTAAAATTTGGTCAGATAATGAGTAGTCATCCAGACTTAATACCACTGGAGTTAGTACTAGAATTAGAAAAACTACAAGACAACGTACCACCAATGCTTGAAAATGAAGCAAAAGATATGGTAGAATCTGAATTAAAGGATAGCGTTAACAACTTATTTGCTTGGTTCGATGCTAAACCTTTTGCCTCTGCATCTATAGCGCAAGTACATATTGCAACCTTGCATTCTGGCGACCGTGTAGCTTTAAAAATACAACGTCCTGGCATTAAAAAAACCATTATAGAAGATATTAAAGTAATGTACACCATTGCCGAAGTACTTGAAAAACGCATACCATCTCTAAAAAGTTTTGATCCGCTTGGTTTAGTAAGAAACTTTGAAGCGTCTATTTTAAAAGAACTAGATTTTATTCACGAGTCTATAAATGTACAACGGTTTTATAATAACATTACAAAAGATGATGATAGCACACTATTTGCCCACGCACCAAAAGTGTATCAAAAATATACAACTGCTAAAGTTCTTGCTTTAGAATTTATAGATGGTATTAAAATTAACAAAATAGAGCTGCTAGAAGAGAAAGGTTTCGACTGTAAAATTATTGCAAGACGTTTAGCGAACAGCTACTTCAAACAAATTTTTGAATACGGTTTTTTTCACGCAGATCCGCATCCAGGCAATTTATTGGTGCTACCTAATGGTCATATTTGCTATTTAGATTTTGGTATGATGGGCAGCATTCTACCAAGAGATATTATAACATTTGGTCAGTTGTTTATGGCAATCACCAAAAAAGATGTGAAAAAAATTATTCGTGCCTTGCAACATTTATCAAGCAATACAGCGATATCTAATATGAGAGCTTTAGAATTTGATATTAGTGAGTTTGTTGAAAACCATTATGTTAGAGCGGTTCATAAAAATGAAATGAGCACTATCATGCTAGAACTAAAAGATATTATTATTGCTCACGGCTTAAAAGTACCTTCTCATTTTTTCCTTTTCGCAAGATCATTAGTTACAATTGAAGGTGTTATACAAAAACTAGATCCAGAACTAGATCAATTTGCAATGGTTCGTCCATATTTAATAAAAATTGTAGCCAAAAAATTTAATCCTGCCAGAATAGGAGAAAAAACGCTGAATTCGCTTTACGAGTTTGGTAACTATATGGAAGAATTTCCAAGAGATTTAAAAAATGCTATCAGAAAAATAAATAGCGGACAAGTAAAAGTAGATTTAACACACAAAGGTATCGACCCAATGGTTCATACCATGCAACGTGTAACAAAACAACTGGTTACTGCTTTTATAATGGCAGCCTTAATTATTGCTGCTTCGCTGTTTATTATTTCAGAAATAAAACCGTTATGGAAAGGCTATTCTATAATTGGTATTGTATGTGTAATAATAGCCATAATTTTGGCTTATGGAATGCTGCGTAATGTAAGTAAAGGCGATTACGACACTAAAGAATAAAGGTCTGCCCTATTCTACTTTAATACTTATTATTATTATTATTAAAGATTACTGTTTAAACCAATAAAAAAGCACAATGATTACATTGTGCTTTTTTAGGTTTTTAATTAAAAATTAAGGCTTAGTAAATGCCATTTTTAAATGGCTAAAAGCTTGTGAAACTTCACCTTGAAAGTGTTCCCATTTTGTTTCCTCTTTTTTAGAGTACTTAGTCTTGAATGTATTAATATAGTCATTAAATTCCTGCTTTCCTTTTTCAAAAGACGCTTTGGCATCACTCTTTTTATCTTTAAAATTGTCTTCCAAGACATCCAGATGGATCTTGAACTTTTCAATTTCCACAAGCACTAAAGCATACATATGGCTCATTTTTTTGTTGGTCTTAATCTTTACTTCAATATCATGAAGCAATAACAATAATTGTTTCTTTTGCTTAGCAAAAGCATCCTTTGTGTCTGCTTTTCCTAAAGCCAATTGCACACGAAGCTCATCAAACTTGGTATTTATATCGTCTATCTTTTCTTTACCAACTTCTATTTTAAATTTACTCTCGTGAATAAATAGATTAAACTTCTTTTTAGCTTCTTCATACTTATCCTGTGCTTCAGCTTTACCTAAAGCTGCTTGTACTCGAAATTCTTCAATCTCAATAGCGCTCTTTTTAAGTGCTTCAACAATTTTGTCTACAAATTTAGTGTGTTCCTTATTTTCCATAATAACTCAGGTTTTTAGTTTAAACCAAATATCATCATAAATATTAATGCTCAAAATGATAAATCTCAGTTGTACATAATTTTTATGTTTTTATACTGCTCGTTATCAATAACTTTACACTTTATTTAATAATGAAATTGTGGGTTTTAAATTAAAAGAATCCTTATTGCAACGTCATTATTTAGATATGTTTTATGGTTTAAAACAAGATTACACTATTAGTAAGTTTAAAAATGTATTAAGTTTTAATTATAAACCCTCAAAACAAGCCTTAGAAAATGCGCTTCGTTATTTAAAGCATTATTGGAATGCAAAATAAAGGTTGTATAAATTAGTTGTTGTTAAAACCACTTTATAAAAGCAAGGTGGTTTTTTTATACTTTTTTTCTTGCAATTGAGGATTCCCGTAAAATATATTAAATAGACGGTTGTAACTTGGCTGTTGTTGGAGAAAAATACGTAGTTCTACGTATTTTATTTGTGTAAGAAAAGGTATAGATTTGTTAAATACCAACTTACAGAATAACAATAACTAAAAATGGACTATAGCCTGATGTTCTTATTGGATAACGGAAATAAAAGTAATGATATAAATAGTTACCTGTAATTACGCAGCTCACTCAAAACTGAACAAAACCTGAATTTAATATGAAAAAAACAATTGGAGTAATAATAACAATCATTAGCTTTTTAATGAGTTGTTACAGCGTGCTTTTAATAACTGCATCTGAATTTGAAAAAGCAAATAGATATAATAAAAGCGATGAATTAAAAGCAATGGGAATTGGACTTTTAGTTTTGGGAGTTGTATTATTTACGGTTGGTTTGTTTTTAACAGCGTCTAAATCGAAAAAACAAAAAGCTATGGAAATGGAACTTTCCAATTTGAAATACGCAAAAGAGAATCAGTAAAAAATCCGAATTGAATATTGTGGAATTATTTACTCATATGCTGAATTTCACTCTATCGGAATTTAGCAAGTTTATGAAAACTGAACTGTGCGTGAATTGAGCCACTTTCGGAATTATTAACTCAATAGGAATTGAATTGCGGACAAAAAAACAGGAACTGAAAAGTAATAACTACAGGTAACAATGTATAAAAATAATTGCGGTTTAGTGCTTAATCAAAAGGTAGTTGCGTGTTTGCTACATCTGAATTTCCTGCGGAAATTCCTCGCACGCAAACCCGCAACTATTCTTATACCAAACCGTTAGTGATAAGCTTAAAAAAAATGGAATTCTACAAAACATCACATCAAGTCAATTACGGAAAGAGAATAATACCTCTTAAGATGATTGAGCATATGTCATTTGATGACTGGGAAGAGTTTATTGAAGAAT
This sequence comes from Lacinutrix sp. Bg11-31, assembly GCF_002831665.1. Lineage (NCBI taxonomy): Bacteria > Pseudomonadati > Bacteroidota > Flavobacteriia > Flavobacteriales > Flavobacteriaceae > Lacinutrix > Lacinutrix sp. Bg11-31. Next base: position 708,004 of record NZ_CP025118.1, on the reverse strand, counting down.
GGATTGATTTAAAAAAAGTTGAATATTTAGACGGAGAAAGGTTTGGTGGAGCTGGTGATAAAGGAAGAGATGTTGTTGGTTATGTAACAGATAAAGATAAACCTAACTATACTTGGGATTGTTTTCAATGTAAGCATTATGACAATGCATTAACACCTACTCAAGTTTATAAAGAGTTTGGTAAAATTTTATATTACACATTTCAAAAAGAGTATCCAAAGCCTAGAAAATTCTATTTTGTTTCTCCTAAAGGTTGTGGAACTTCCCTTTCAAAATTACTACAAAATCCAATTGACTTAAAAGATGCCATAAAAACAAATTGGGCAAAGTATTGTGAAAACGGTATATCTAGTACACCTATTAAATTAGAAGGTAAATTACTCAATTGGATAGAAAGTTTTGATTTTTCAATTTTTACAAAAATTCATACTAAAAACATTTTAAAAGAACATAAAAAACATCCAAATCATAAAATTAGATTTGGTGGAGGATTACCTGAACGTGAAAAACTGGATATAAATACAATACCTGATACTATTAAAAGTTCTGAAACGACATATGTTAATCAACTATTATCTGCTTATAGTTCTGAAAGTAAAGAAAATTATAAAAATGTATCAAATTTAGATTCTAAAGAATTATATAAAAATCATTTTACACGAGCAAGAATGAGTTTTCATCATGCAGAACAGTTAAGGAATTTCACTAGAGATAACCTACCCATTGACACCTTTGATGATTTTCAAAAAGAAATATTTGAAGGTATTGTTGATATTGTAGAAGATATTCATTCGAATAGCTTCATAAAAGTAAAAGAAGTAGAAAAAGAAGCTAGTAAAGTAATAATTTCCTCAAACCCACTAAAGGACGTCAGCCTAATTTATGATAAAAAGGGAATTTGTCATCAGTTAGTTAATGATAATAAAATTAAATGGACATAATGGAAACTAAAAAAAACATAAATCCATTCAATAACAGTGTTGAATCTGGTCTTCGAATCTTAACTATATTAAATGAGGCATTTCCTAAATCTTTTGATTTACAAAACCTTGTTTATCTAGATTACCTAACAATACATTCAGCAGATATTGACAAAACAACTCAAAGCCTACACCCAGCAGTACCTTATCGTTCTGGTGAAATAATGATTAGAAGTTCAATTATACAAAAAGGATTAAATCTTTTTATAATAAAAAAATTAATTGAAAAACAATACAATATTAATGGTATAGAATATAAAGCAACTGAAAATGCAATGCCGTTTCTTGAATCACTTGAGGAAACATATTCAACAAAACTTCAAGAAAAGGCTAATTGGGCAGTTAGTAAATATTCAAAACACACAAAAAAAGAACTAAAAAGCATTATGACTCCAAGATTATCAGAAATAAGTAATGAGTTTAATATTGAAATTCTACAATAATGAAAGCAGGTTTTATATTAAAAGAGTTAAGACTAGTTGGAGAATCATTAAATAAAGCCAGTATAGTTTTCGAAAAAGGAGTTAATGTAATTACTGGACCTTCTAATGTAGGTAAGTCATATATTTTTCAATGTTTAAATTATATGTTTGGTGCCTCAAAACCACCTAAAGATATTAAAGAAGCGAGAGCGTATGAATCTATATATCTAGAAATAAGAGATAATAAGAATGAACCATTTACCTTATTAAGTGATTTAAAAGGAGGGAATTTTAAACTATATAATTCATCTATTGATGGTATCAAAGAAGCGGATGAATTTGAAACTCTTAATAGAAGACACAATCCAGCTAGTCAAAAAACAATTTCTGCTTTTTTATTAAAATTAAATAATTTATCAGGCAAAAAAATACGAACAAACAAAAGTGGCAAAACTAGACAGATTTCTTACAGAGATATTGTAAAATTTTCAATGGTTAATGAAACTAGAATAACTACAGAGGATTCTATAGTAGTACATAACGACAGAGATAAAACAATTGAATCTAGTGTCTTAAAGCTAATTGCTACTGGTAAAGATGATAGTAGCATAATTTCGCCACTTACTACTAATCAAATAGCAAATAGAAAAGGTAAATTAGAAATCTTAAAAGAATTTATAAGTGATAATACGAATGAATTAAAAGCTTACAAAGTTGAACCTTCATCGATGCTTATAGAAACTAACTCTAGTCTTGTAAAGCTAAGTAAAAAACACTCTAGTCTTCAAAAGCAATTTAATGAAATTGAAAATAAGCGAAAAGAAGACCTAAATATACTCTACAAGAAACAATCTCGAAAAAGAGTTATTGATGAATTATATAAAAGGTCAAATCTTTTAAAACTTCATTATCATTCTGACATTTCACGTTTAAAATCTACAACAGAAACAAGTATATTATTGAATGAAGAAAATCATTCAACTAATGGAACTTGTCCTCTTTGTAATGGAGAAATAGAAGAAGAGTGTTCAAGTGCAGAAATTAAGAAAATAATAGATTCTTGCAGTAAAGAAATACTAAAAGTTGAATCCTTGATTCAGGAATTAATTGAATCTGAAAAGGTTTTAAAAGAAGAAACCACTTCTCTTTCTCTAGAGGTATTGGATTTAGAAAAAAATATAGAAAAATCTACTTTAGAACTTGATAAAGGAGTTGGATTAGAAATGGGTTCAATAATTGAACAAATCAATAAACAAAATGAAAAGAAGAGTCATCTTCTTGGTGCTTTATATAAGTTTGAACAACTTAACAAATTCAAAGAAAAAGAAGAAAAATTAGAAAACTCTTTACCTATTTCTAGTTCTAAAGATTCATTTGAACATATTTCGACAGCCTCTTTAACTCCTCTTTCAAAATCAATGAAGTCAGTCCTTAAAGGTTATAATTACCTAAGATTAACAGATGTTAGCTATAGTGAAGAGCAAAACGATTTTGTAATATCAGGTGAAAACAGAAATCTGTTTGGAAAAGGTTATCGAGCAATTTTTTATTCTGCATTTATTTTAGCTTTACATGAGTTAGTAATTGCAAAAGATTATTCTATTGGCATTCCAATTTTAGACTCTCCATTGGTCTCATATAAAAAATCAGAAAATATTGGTGAAGAAAGGGTTAGTGATGACTTAGCTATGGATTTTTACAGATATATAGCTACTCAAACTGATTTAAAACAAATAATAGTAATTGAAAATGAAGAACCTCCAATAGATATAAAAGAAAACATAAATCATATAAAATACACAAGAGAAAATGGCTTTATACCTACGAAATAAAACTTACCACTTACCGCTAATAATGTGTAAAAAACATAGGGCGTTTATGCCAAACCGAAAGGTCTGTGTATTTTAGCAAAGTAATGAACCGAAACGATAGTGTTTATCAGCTGCCCTACGTTTCTTATACGAGCCGCACGTTGGCAATTAATTCTACGCTGCGCTGCGATTAACTACCAACATACGTATCTAACAAATAGAATTTTAAAATTCTATTTCATAATTATTTATCTTCTTTTTATAAAAAAATAAAAACAGTCTAAGTGCATTTCTTTAGTGCAAGTTGTAACAAAATCTTGTTCTAAAAACATTTCTATAACCACCTTGTAAAATCAAGGTGGCTTGTGTTTTAATTGAAACTTGATATTGTCAAATTTTTCAACTAAATTACCTTTTTTAGCAAATAATAAAATAACGTTTAAAATAGAAATAAAGTAAACAGAACGATCTGGTAACGCACCACACAAAAATAAAAGTGACAACAAACCATACACCAATAATGGACACAAATAAAAACAAGAACGAATTGGCTAATACAAACACGCAACCTGAGAAACCTCAAGAAACAGAGTCACAACCAAAAACTAAACGCATACGTAAACAAGCTACAGAAGCGCAATTAAGCAATCCGTTTCATGGTGTAAAACTAGTACAAGTTTTAGAGCGTTTGGTAGCACATTATGGTTGGGAGTATTTGGGAGAGCGTACTAATATTCGTTGTTTTATCTTCAATCCTACCATGAAATCTAGTCTTGGTTTTTTAAGAAGAACAGCTTGGGCAAGAGAATATGTAGAGGATCTTTATTTAGAGATGCTGGACGAAAAAGAAGAAGCCAAATAGGCTTTAAATAGTATATTTAAAAACCACTGCTCTACTCCAAAAGCCCAACAATTTCTGTAAACTTTTTGTCTACTGCATAATCCATAGCCGTTTTACCATCGTTATCTTTAATAGTAGCATCTGCTTTATGCTCTAAAAGCAATTTTACTATCTCTACTTTATTGTATTGTGTCGCAAAGGTTAAAGCAGTTGTTCCGTTAGTGTTTACTTCATTTATATTAGCGCCATTCTCCATTAAATACTTAGCAAAAGCTACATTACCTTTAAAACTCACGCCAATTAATGCGGTATTTCCAGAGGCATCTTTAGCGTTAATTGGAGCGCTATGTTCTACTAATAGTTTGGTTGCAGCTTCGTTATCAAAATACGTAGCCAAAATTAATGGTGTAAAACCACGTTGGTCTTTAGCTTCGGTTAATTTTGGGTTGGCAGTTAACACTGCTTTTAAAGTAGCATTATCGTTATTTTTTATACTTTCAAAAAGGGTGTTTAGGTCTTTCATTTTAGTTTCATTTTATAAAAAAAAGGAATGCGCTTTTAAACCCATTCCTTTTATAATTAGTGTCTTACTTTATTATTTTAAATCAAACCGGTTAGCGTTCATCACTTTAGTCCAAGCAGCCACAAAGTCTGTGACAAATTTCTCTTTATTATCGTCTTGTGCATATACTTCTGCGTAAGCACGTAAAATAGAGTTAGAACCAAATACTAAATCTACACGTGTTGCTGTATACTTAACGTCACCAGTTTTACGGTTTTTAATTTGGTAAATACCGTTATCAATAGGTTTCCATTCGTAAATCATATCGGTAAGGTTTACAAAAAAGTCGTTAGTTAAAGCACCTTCGTTTTCTGTTAACACACCATGTTTAGTTTTGCCATAATTGGTTCCCATAACACGCATTCCTCCTACTAAAACAGTCATTTCTACAGCTGTTAAACCAAGTAATTGCGTACGATCTAATAGCATTTCTTCTGGGCTAACAACGTATTCTTTTTTCTGATAGTTTCTGTAACCATCTGCAAGTGGCTCTAAAGACTCAAAGGAGTCTACATCAGTCATCTCTTGCGTAGCATCACCTCTACCAGGAGAAAAAGGAACACTTATACTCATTCCTGCATTTTTAATGGCTTTTTCTACACCAACATTACCTGCTAATACAATAGTATCTGCAACGCTAATACCAAATTGAGTAGCAATAGGTTTTAAAACCGACAGTACTTTTTGTAATTGTTCTGGCTCATTACCTTCCCATTTATTTTGAGGTTCTAGACGTATGCGTGCACCATTTGTACCACCTCTAAAATCTGATCCTCTATAGGTTCTTGCACTATCCCAAGCTGTAGATACTAATTCTGAAATAGTTAAATCTGTACTTGCAATTTTATTTTTAACAGCCGCTACATTGTAACTGTAATTTCCTTTAGGTACAGGATCTTGCCAAATTAAATTTTCTTGAGGTACATCTGGTCCAAACCAACGGTCTTTTGGTCCCATATCACGATGTGTTAATTTAAACCAAGCACGAGCAAAAGCATCAGAAAAGGTATCAAAATCATCCTTAAATTTTAATGAAATTTCTCTATAAATAGGATCCATTTTCATGGCCATATCTGCATCAGTCATCATTGGATTATACTTTGTTGTTAAATCTTCAACATCTACAGGCTTATCTTCATCTTTAATACTAACAGGTTCCCATTGGTCTGCTCCAGCAGGACTTTTTTTAGATTCCCACTCGTGGTTAAATAACATTTCAAAAAATCCGTTATCCCATTTTGTTGGGTGTGTTGTCCACGCACCTTCTAAACCACTAGTTACTGTATGTCTTCCTTTTCCCGAATTTGTTGGGTTAGACCAACCTAAACCTTGCTCCTCTACTCCTGCACTTTCTGGATCTGGACCTAAAATACTAGCATCTCCATTTCCATGCGCTTTACCAACAGTATGTCCACCAGCTGTTAAAGCTACAGTTTCTTCATCATTCATGGCCATACGTTTAAATGTTTCTCTAACCTGTAATGCTGTTTTTAAAGGATCTTGCTTACCGTTTACACCTTCTGGATTTACGTAAATTAAACCCATTTGTACTGCTGCTAATGGATTTTCCATTGTTTCTGGACTATCAACATTATCGTAACGCTCATCACTTGGTGCTAACCATTCTTTTTCTGCTCCCCAATACACATCTTTTTCTGGATGCCATATATCGTGACGACCAAATGCAAAACCATAAGTTTTTAATCCCATACTTTCGTATGCAATAGTTCCTGCAAGAATAATTAAATCTGCCCAACTAACTTTATTTCCGTACTTTTTCTTAATAGGCCAAAGTAAGCGTCTTGCTTTATCTAAACTAACATTATCTGGCCAAGAATTTAAAGGTGCAAAACGCTGGTTTCCTGTACCACCTCCTCCTCGTCCATCGGCTAATCTATATGAACCAGCAGCATGCCAAGCCATTCTAATCATTAATCCACCATAATGTCCCCAATCTGCAGGCCACCAATCTTGACTGTCTGTCATAAATGCATGTACATCCTTTTTTAAAGCATCTACATCTAATTTTTTTAATTCTTCATGATAATTAAAATCAGCACCTAACGGATTTGTTTTGGTATCCTGTTGGTGTAAAATCTCCAAATTCAAGGTATTTGGCCACCAATCTGTTACTGTTTTTTCGGTTGTGGTAATTGCGCCTTTCATAAAAGGGCATTGGCTTGCGTCTCCAGTATTAGTATGATCCATATTTTTTGATTTTTAAAGATTAATTTTAATAAAATTAGCGATTTATCACTTAAAAGTAAAGATTAGAAAATTGATTGTTGCTATTTTATAATAGTTTTTGATTATCAAAAAAAAATATTTAATAATTAAATTTTATGATTTTAGAATAAAAAACGTGAAACATATAGTTTAAACATCTAATTATTCTTAATTTTATAGATTAATTAAAACAACTCAAAATGGCTAAAATAACATTAGGTGGAGCAGCAACAGAAACAGTTGGAAATCTTCCAAAAATAGGAGAAAAAGCTCCAGACTTCTTACTAACAGTAAGCGATTTATCAACTCAAAAACTATCAGACTTCGAAGGCTCAAAAATTGTTTTAAATATATTCCCAAGTGTAGACACTGGAACTTGCGCTACTTCTGTAAGAACATTTAATAAAGAAGCTGCAGAAATGGAAAACACAAGAGTATTATGTATTTCTAGAGATTTACCATTTGCTCAAGCACGTTTTTGTGGTGCAGAAGGTATTGATAATGTTATGATGTTGTCAGACTTTAAAACAGGACAATTTGGTAAAGACTACGGTTTAGAAATTGCTAATGGAGCATTTGAAGGTTTACACTCGCGTTGTGTTATTGTTTTAGACGAAAATGGTATTGTAAAATACACAGAACAAGTACAAGAAGTTGGAGACGAACCAAATTATAAAGCGTCTTTGTATGCTCTTTTAGATGAATAAAAAAAAGGACTCTTTTTTAGTAAATAGAATTAAAAGTGTAGGCTTTGCATTTAAAGGAGCCTACCTTTTAATTACTACTGAGGCGAGCCTAAAAGTACAGTTTACTATTGGCATAATAATGACTATTCTAGGCTTTTATGTTGGCCTTTCGACAACAGAATGGTGTATTCAAATTTTAATTATTGCTCTTATTATGGCTATTGAAGGTGTAAATACTGCTATTGAAGAAATTGCAGATTTTATTCACCCAGAACACCACCCAAAAATTGGTTTAGTTAAAGATTTGGCAGCAGGAGCGGTTTTTATTGTTGCTATTGCTGCAATTGTAATTGGTTGTATAATATATATCCCAAAGATTTTCTAACACAATTAGACTTCGTAAATACCGTTAACAATACTAGAAAACATCAAAATAATCGATTGAATTTGTTTATTTTTACGCAATCTAAAAACCAAAAATGGCGAAAACAAAATCGAAATCTAAACCTAAACCTAAAACAGCCAAGAAAAAGTTAAGCTTTAAAAAACCTGATTTTAAACTTACAAGTCAACAAAAGCTAATTTTTGGTAGTCTTTTAGTGCTTTTAGGTGTCTTAATTTTTATAGCCTTTTTATCTTTTTTATTTACTGGAAAAGCAGACCAAAGCGTGCTTAGTGAATTTCCATCTAGAGTAGTAGAAACACAAAACTGGGCAAGCCAAAGTGGTGCTTGGATTAGTGATCTCTTTATACAACGTGGTTTTGGTATTGCATCCTTTATTTTTGCTGGACTTATTTTCTTATCTGGAATTTATATTCTTTTAGATCTTAAAAAAGAGAAACTTTTTAAGCATTGGTTTTGGGGCATTATTATAACAATATGGCTATCTATTTTTCTAGCCTTTATCGCTCCAAAAATTGGAGTTTTAAGTGGAACTATTGGCTTTGAATTAAACAACTTCCTACAAGACTATATTGGTAAAATAGGTGTTGCGTTGCTGCTCCTTTTCGGTTTAATTACTTATTTAGCTATTAGATTTGGTTTTACACCAGAACGAATTGGTACGTTATTAAGAAGCGCAAAAAAAGATATTAAATCTGAATTTAATGCAGCTTCTAAAGATATTATAGTTCCTGTAGATAATGCTTTATCTGATGAAGCCGAAGCTTTTAAATCGGCTTTCGAAATTAAAGAAGAGACTGTTGAGCCTACAATAGCTAAACACTCTAAAATTGAAACGAAACTAAACACTTCAACTACAGAATTAAAAGTAGAAACGCCAAAGGTTGAAAAACCTAGCGTTAGCACTTCTACAATGGAAATTGAAATTCCAGAAGATGAACCAGAAGTAGAAATTGAAGTAGAAAAAATAATTGAAGAGAAATCTGAAACCGATAATCTTTCTGATAAACTAGTAGCAGATTTTGGACCATACGATCCTACTCTAGAGTTAGGCAACTATCAATTTCCGCCTTTAGATTTATTAAAAAAATATGATAACGAAGGTGTTACCATAAATCAAGAAGAACTAGAAGCTAACAAAAATAAAATTGTTGAAACGTTAAACAATTATAAAATTGGTATTGCAAGTATTAAAGCAACCATTGGACCAACAGTAACATTATATGAAATTGTTCCAGAAGCTGGTGTACGTATTTCTAAAATTAAAAATTTAGAAGATGACATTGCGTTATCCTTAGCTGCTTTAGGAATTAGAATTATAGCGCCAATACCTGGAAAAGGAACTATTGGTATAGAGGTACCAAACACGAATGCAACTATTGTTTCTATGCGCTCAGTTATTGCTTCTCAAAAGTTTCAAAATACAAAAATGCATTTACCAATTGCTATTGGAAAAACAATTAGTAATGAAACTTTAGTTATTGATTTAGCAAAAATGCCTCACCTTTTAATGGCTGGAGCAACAGGACAAGGAAAATCGGTTGGATTGAATGCTGTATTAACATCATTATTATACAAAAAGCATCCTGCGGAAGTTAAGTTTGTATTGGTAGATCCTAAAAAAGTAGAATTAAATTTATTCAATAAAATTGAAAGACATTACTTAGCTAAACTTCCAGATGAAGCTGAAGCTATTATAACAGACAATACTAAAGTAATTCATACGCTTAATTCATTGTGTATTGAAATGGATAACCGTTACGAAATGCTTAAAAACGCATTATGTCGTAACATTGTAGAGTATAACACAAAATTTAAAGCACGTAAATTAAACCCTAACGATGGACATGCTTTTTTACCGTACATTGTTTTGGTTGTCGATGAGTTTGCCGATTTAATTATGACTGCAGGTAAGGAGGTAGAAACTCCTGTTGCTCGTTTAGCGCAATTAGCACGTGCTATTGGTATTCATTTAATTATTGCAACACAACGTCCTTCTGTAAACGTAATTACAGGTATTATTAAAGCCAATTTTCCAGCACGTATAGCTTTTAGAGTCTCTAGTAAAATAGATTCGCGTACTATTTTAGATGCTGGTGGAGCAGACCAACTTATTGGTCGTGGAGACATGTTATACACACAAGGAAACGACATGATTAGAGTACAATGTGCTTTTGTTGATACACCTGAAGTAGAAAAAATAGTTGATTTTATTGGTGCTCAAAAAGCATATCCTGATGCTTATTTACTTCCAGAATATGTTGGTGAAGAAGGTGGCACGAGTCTTGATATAGATATTGATGATAGAGATAAACTGTTTAGAGATGCTGCAGAAATTATTGTAATAGCGCAACAAGGTTCTGCCTCTTTATTGCAACGTAAGCTAAAATTAGGTTACAATCGTGCAGGTCGTATTATAGATCAGTTAGAAGCTGCTGGCATTGTTGGTGGTTTTGAAGGCAGTAAAGCAAGACAAGTTTTAGTTGTAGATTTAGTTGCTCTCGATCAATTATTAGCAAACGAAGGTCAATAAAAAATTAAATTTTTAAGATGAAAAAAGTATTACTAGTATTAGCTTTAATTATTTCAGGTGTAACATTTGCACAAAATGATGCTAAAGCAAAAACATTATTAAATGAAGTGTCAACCAAAGTAAAAGGTTACAACAATATTGCTATAGATTTTAAATATGTTTTAGAAAATATTTCAGAAAACATAAAACAAGAAACGCGTGGAGACGTTACCATGCAAGGTGATAAATACAAATTAAATATTCTTGGTGTTACTAGAGTATTCGATGGTAAAAACCTGCATACTATTAGCCCAGAAGATGAAGAAGTTACTATTTCTAAAGAAACTGGAAGCGAAGAAGGTACTGTTACTCCAAGTAAAATGTTATCGTTTTACGAAGATGGCTTTACTTATAAAATGGATATTGTTCAAAAAATAAAAGGAAGGCAAATTCAATACGTAAAATTATATTCTATGGATTCTAACGCAAGTATAAAATATATTCTTTTAGGGATAGATGTAGAGACAAAACACATCTATAATCTTATAGAAATTGGGAAAAATGGAACTAAAACAACACTTACTGTTAATTCTTTTAAAACAAATGAGCCTATCTCGAAAACCTTGTTTATTTTTGACGAAAGTAAGTATAAAGATTACTTCATAAATAAACTAGACTAAGGACCATTAGTGAAAATACTAGATAGATACATATTAACTTCTTATCTAAAAACTTTTATCAGCGTGTTTGTTATACTCATGCTGATTTTTGTATTACAGGCTATTTGGTTATATATCAAAGAATTGGCAGGTAAAGATTTAGATGTAGCAACAGTTTTAAAATTTCTGTTCTACATTACTCCTACCCTAATTCCACTAATTTTACCGCTTACAATACTTCTCTCTTCCATCATGGTTTTTGGTAATTTTGCCGAAAATTATGAGTTTGCAGCAATGAAATCTACAGGTATTTCATTACAACGTGCAATGGCTAGTTTGAGTGTTTTTATTGTGTTTTTAAGTATTACTACCTTCTTTTTTAGTAATAACATTATTCCAAGAGCAGAATACGAAAGTTATAATCTACGGAAGAACATTGCAAAAGTAAAACCTGCAATGGCAATAGCAGAGGGACAATTTAACCAAATTGTTGAAAATTTCAATATTAAAGTAGCTAAGAAAACTGGTGATCGTGGACAGTTTTTAGAAGATGTTGTTATCCATAAAGGACAAGCAAAAAAACCAGGGAACCATGTTACCATAATTGCACAAACTGGAGAACTAGTAAGCGCTGAAGATTCAGATGTTTTAAAGCTTATTCTTTTTGATGGTTATTATTATAATGATACACCTCCAAACAAACATAAAGAAAAAGTAAAAAAACCCTTTGTAAGAAGTAAGTTTAAGAAGTATACGATGAATATAGATTTATCGCAACTTGGTGGTGTAGATTTAGACGAAAAAAACACTGATAACAAATACACCATGCTTGCTATTGGTGATTTAAAATACACAACAGATTCTCTTATTTTAGAACGAAAAAAAGAGTTCGATAAATTTGGAACTACCTTATATAACAGAACCAATATAGCAACTCTAAATCTATCTGTTGAAACAAAAAAAGACACTATTTATACTAAAAATATTATAGATCTCTTTAATACCAAACAAAAAGTACAATTACTAGATTATGCAATAAATGCTGCTACTAGTACAAAACAAATAGTTACTGCTAAAGAATCCAACATAAAAGGAAAAACTATTTGGTTAAACAGACATATAATAGCTTTACATGAAAAATTTGCTTTAGCAATTGCATGTATTATTTTATTTTTTGTTGGTGCTCCTTTAGGTGCATTAATTAGAAAAGGTGGTTTGGGATTACCAATGGTGATAGCAATTGTTATCTTTTTAAGCTACCATTTTATTGGTATCTTTGCAAAAAACAGCGCAAGAGACGGCTCGTTTAATCCTGCTTTAGCTTCTTGGTTTTCTACTCTTATTATGCTACCATTGAGTATCTATTTAACTAGTAGAGCAACTAAAGACAGAGGCTTACTAGAAACAGATGGGTTGCTAGAACCACTTAAAAAGTTCTTCAAAATTAAAACAAAGAAAACTGAATTTAGTACTAGAGTTTTCAATGTAAATTCTAACGATTATGATATTATTAAAAAGCTAGACGATAATAAGCTTATTGCAATTGTTAAAAATTATAGAGACTTCGGTTATACAGTAGAGCATAAAAATACTGCAATTTCTATTTTAACATCTAGAGGTATTACCAGACAAGAACTTAAAATGGCTGGGCATTTAAATAATGATTTCTTTGAAGAAGCTAAAACTTTAAGAAACGATTATGCTGAAGATTCTAAACTAGCATTAATTCTTTATAGCATAGGGCTCGTTCTAATTCTTGGAGGTCGAATTTTAATCAACAATAAGCTCTCAGCAGCAGGAAACACCTTATTTGTTATAGGAATTATTGCATTTTTAATTTTTATATTTGCACTTACAAAATCTTTCTCTAAGCATACAAATCTCTATAAGCATTTAGGTAAAAACAATAGTATTAATGGTGTTCTATTTGCCATAGTAGGTTTGCCTTTATATTTTATTTTCTATTTTATTCAGAAAAAACAAATTAAAAAAGATTTGAATGCTATTGAATTTGGCAACACTAGCAATTCTGAAAAAATTAATAAATCGGAAACGGTTAAGTCAATAATTAAAACACCAATAAATCAAGAACAGAAATCACTAATTAAAGCTGCAATTGGAACTTTAATTTTAGCAATACTATTTGTAGTTCTTCATTTTGTTTTTGCTAATAATAAGCTTGCTCATTATGCTTCAGCTTCAGTACAATTAAGTATTATTTCTTTTATAATAAGCATTTTCTATCTTATCAAGAATATGCAAATTAAAAAAAACGTAAGCACTATTGAATATAATAATAACAGTGACCAAGAAACGATTAACGAATCTAAATCTAACGTTAATTCCACTATAACATTTGTAAAAAAAGAAAACAAATATTTGATTAAATCTTCAATTGGAATCTTTATTTTGGCAATATTATTAGTTGTTCTTCATTTTGTATTTACTAATAATATGTTACCACATTATGCTTCGGCAGCAATGCAATTAAGTATTATTTCATTTATAATAAGCATTTTCTACTTTATTAAAAGTAAATTAAAATAGTGAAATTTTTCCTTTTTTCAAATGCTCTATTTGTAAATAGAAAAATCAAATCTCTTTTCAAATAAAAAACCGTAATTAAGCAATATATTTGCAACTTAAAAGTCTAGCAATGATTACTAAAACCGAACCAAAAGTGGCGTTTAAATTAAATACAATTCAAGAAGCGATTAGCGATATTAAAGCTGGAAAAATTATTATCGTTGTCGATGATGAAGACAGAGAAAACGAAGGCGATTTTTTAGCTGCTGCTGAATTAGTAACTCCTGAAATGATTAATTTCATGGCTACTCATGGACGTGGTTTAATTTGTGCACCTTTAACCGAAGACCGTTGTAAAGACTTAGGCTTACACATGATGGTGACTAATAACACAGATCCTATGGAAACTGCATTTACGGTTTCGGTAGATTTAAAAGGTCAAGGTGTAACTACAGGGATTTCGGCTGGAGATCGTGCTTTAACAGTAAAAGCTTTAGTAAAAAAAGACACAAAACCTTTCGACTTAGCAAGACCAGGTCATATTTTTCCTTTAGTTGCAAAAGAAGGTGGTGTTTTACGCAGAACAGGACATACAGAAGCTGCAATAGATTTCGCACGTTTAGCAGGTTTACAACCAGCTGGTGTGATTGTAGAAATTATGAACGAAGATGGTACAATGGCTAGATTACCACAACTTGTTGAAGTGGCCAAAAAGTTCGATTTAAAATTAGTTTCTATCGAAGATTTAGTGGCTTATAGAATGGACCATGATTCTTTAATAGAAAAGAAAGAAGACTTTAATATTGAAACACGCTTTGGAAGTTTTAGACTAAGAGCTTACCAACAAACTACTAACAACCAAGTACATATTGCGCTTACAAAAGGAGATTGGGCAACTAATGAACCTGTATTAACTAGAGTTAATTCTACTTTAATAAACAATGATATTTTAGGAACACTTACCAATAATGCAGATAAAAAATTAGACGATATGTTTCGTGTAATAAGCAAAGAAGGAAAAGGAGCTATATTATTTATAAACCAACAATCTCAGTCTTTAAACTTATTGAAACGTTTGAGTCTTTTAAAAGAAAACCAAACCGAAGGTACAATAGCAAAAGCTCCTGCAATTGCTATGGATAATAAAGACTTTGGTATTGGTGCTCAAATTTTACACGATTTAAACATACATAAACTAAAATTAATCTCTAACACGCAACAAACCAAACGTGTTGGGATGATTGGTTACGGATTAGAGATTGTAGAATATGTTAAATATTAATTATTCTATATAAGTAAATTTTACAGAGTGTATTCCTAAATTACTACTATCCCAATTGGATGATGGTCTAACTCTTATATAATACTGTCTATCTGTGCCAATAGTAAAAGCATTAGAACTTGTTTCTATTATGCCAGTAGCTGAGCTTCCAAATGTACTAACTGTAATTGGTATAGTTGCGCTGGTATTAGTTCTATAATAAGCAATTACATCACCTATTAAATTTACACTACCAGCGTTAGTAGTATCTCTAAAATAAAATGTAACCGTTGAAACTGTAGAACCAATAGGAATTATTACAGGTGCAAATATAGATTGGTTGCTACTGGGTTTATAAGCATATCCTCCTCCAATCCCATAATTTACCAAACTATTATTACTAGTAAATGCTGTGGCAGGAACTATTATGGTTTTTTGGCTACTTGTAGCTGAAGCTATGCTATTATCTACATAAGTTTTGACTGCTTGCTCTGTAGGCAATGCATTACTACTGTTACCAGCTAATGTTCCATCTGTAGAGAACTCATTAATTCTAGTACCAGTTTGTAAGGCTAATCCTGAATTTGAAAGTGTCATTCTACTTTCAAATTCTGTTGTAGCATTTAAATCTGAATCTAATTCAAATCTTAATTGATCACTTCTATTTTCAATTTTATAAAAAGAGTGTGTCCCTGTTTCTAAACCATTACTAAACTCGATTTTTGAGGAATTACTTATAGATGGAACAGTAAGCTTGATTCCTGCAATATCTGGATCACTAATTTCTAATAATTCGGTTGGTGTTGCAGTACCTATTCCTACATTTTTTGATATTACATGAACATTATCTACTTCGGTTTCCCAAGATTTATCACCAGAAGTAATAGCATAAGGCACAGCTTTAAATTCACTAGTTCCCATATCAATAAGTCCTCCTCCAGTATTAACTAGTACTTGTAAAAAATGGGTGTTACTTGCCCAATCTACGGTATTGTATGCAGCACTGCCAGACACTAGCATGCCTTCACCTATATTAACAATAATAACTCCGTTAGTATCTGTGGTTGGTGTATGCGATTCTGAATACACATTAGTTTGCGCCACACCTTGTAATATATTAAATTGAACTTGTATAAGATCGTTAGTAATTAAATTACCACTTCCATCCTTTATTACTGCTTTATAATTAATACTTTGTGCCTCTATAGTCGAAAATATTGAAGAAAGACCAAGTATAACTATTACGAGTATTTTATTTATGTTTTTCATGATTAATAGTATTTATTTTTTCTAAAATCGCAATCAATTATTCCTTTATAATGCGTTTTACAACTGTAGTGTGTTCTGTTTCTAACTTTAATATATATACACCAGAAGGCAATTTTCCTAAAGATATTTTTGAAGGTTGCTCAACAATCATAACTTGTTTACCAGTAATATCAAAAAGTTTAGCTAAACCAATAGATTTAGTAGATTTAATTGCAATAGAATCCTTAGTTGGATTTGGAAATACTTTAATAAAAACCTGAGTTATTTCTTCTTCGTTAATACCTAGAGTATTAAACATTATAGAAGTAAAACTAGGATCATAACCTCCAAAATAATCTTGTGTGGTTGTATTGTCAATATTAGAGTTGTAAAAACTATCTAAAACGCCTGCTGCTCCTGTAGCAACAGGATCTGTATTATCTAAAAAAGTCATTTCTCCAGTAGTTGGCATAGTACTAACCGAAAAAGAAACTAAATCTATTTGTTCACCTGAAGTATGTGCAATAAGTGATTGTCCTGGTGGATTATTAAATTGAAACACATCTCTGCTTCCATCTCCTAACCCTTGACTTGTTAAAAAAGCAGCATCAAATTGTTGCATAGTCCATATACGTGAAGGTAATAAACTACTTGTATTGGTAATATCTGCAATACCTGCTGGTAATGTTAATGTAAATCCCATATCTGATGCATCTGTACTAGCATCGAAATCCGGAATGGCTACTACTTTAAAATTGTAATTATCGGTATTAACTATTCCGTAAGAATAAGTTTGAGCATAACTGTTTGCAGTTATAAAAAGAAGTACTAAAATTGAGTAAAAAGTTTTCATGGTTTTTGTTTTTTTTAATTTATTAATAGCTGTATTTATTTTTAGTTCCCTACAGGAACAGTTGTATTTATAGTAAATGTTGGTGAATTGAATCCGTTATTAGGATGCTGCAAAACGTTATCTTTAATAATATTGCTATCATTATTAGATCCTGAAAAACGACCTCCTCCAGATAAATCTAAATCAATAAGCAAATAACCAGTAGATGTGTAAGTGGCAGAATTAAAGCCGTTTGATGGATCATTTAAAACAGCATCTTTAATAATATTACTATCATTATCAGATCCTGAAAAACGTATTTCACCATTATAATTGGTGTCTCCTGTCCACAAAGCTAAATCACCATTCGCTAACGCAACTTGAGCATTACTACCAAAAGTAGGAGTTGTGTTCTCTGTAAAATTAATGGCAGTACCTATTTCGGTTACAGCAATAGGATTAGCGCTCATAACACCCAAATGGTTTCTGTGTTGTAATACCACATAATAGTTTTTAGGAACCATA
Source organism: Lacinutrix sp. Bg11-31 (assembly GCF_002831665.1). NCBI lineage: Bacteria > Pseudomonadati > Bacteroidota > Flavobacteriia > Flavobacteriales > Flavobacteriaceae > Lacinutrix > Lacinutrix sp. Bg11-31. The sequence goes on along the minus strand of NZ_CP025118.1, from coordinate 690,510 downwards.
CCTAAAGAAATATCTGAAACGCCATCCAAAGCAACAATGTCTCCGTCGCGTTGTAATAAAACTGATGTTCCTTTAATAATTTGAGACACATCTGTTTCATTTCTAAATTCTAACCAAATCCAATCTACAATGTCATCCTCAAATTCTCCAAGACTAGTAGTTCCTCCAAGGTTAAAGACACTAACATCTACCGTTTTACCATCTCCAAAAGGTGATGTTGTAGGAAGTAATCCTAAATCTCTTAAATCATCATTCATTAATCCTACTGTTTCCGGGTTTAGTGATGCACCTTGAAGAAATACTTTAGGATTGATTTTAATTTTAATAAAACGAGATAGAAAACCTTCTGAAATTTTAACTGTTGCAGTAGCACGTTCTGCTGCATTTACTTCTCCAATGGTATAAACCATTTGAATAGTTGGCGTAATAGTTGAAGCTCCTCCACTATCAATACTAAATTTTTCGATACTTTGAGCAACACTACTAAAGCTGTAACTCCAAACGAGTAATATGACAAATATTGTTTTCATAATTTTAATGTTTAGTTGATTATTATTTATAGGTGATAAACTGAAAATCACCTTGAATTAATGTTCCTGCTGAGTTGTAGAGATAAACTAGTAATTTTCCTCCTGCACTATTTACGCGTAATCTATTAACAGAAGAAGAAGTAGTCGTAACATTAGTAGTATAGAGTGTCCAGAAATAATTTTCTCCAGTAATTGCAATTTCATATCTATTATTTGCTGCAACCCAAGCGGAGCTATAGTTCCCTGAACCAGAAGATGTATTACCAGTATTTTGCACAAAACCATAAGCAATTGGTCCTAATGCTGCTTTGGTTTGCACAGAATTATCTTCAAATTGCACAGATTTAAATTTAGCTGACCCATCACTATTTACAGCAGCTACAATATTAGTTCCATTTTGCATTTCTATAAATTGCGAACCAGATGTGGAACCCGAAGGAACAATAAGTTCTAAAAGATCTTTTCCTGTAGGATGATCTAAACTTTCTACTCGAACCGTATTTGCTGTACCTGCTGATTGAAGCACAGATAAAGGATTTACTGGTGTATTGGTTCCAATACCAATACGACCTTCATTTTGTGCCATAGTAATATCTCCATTTTGTTTTAATCTTAATCTTACACTACCTGAAATCAAATCATCGTTTGAACTTCCTATCTGAAGTTCGTTAGTAGTAACTCCACTAGCAATAGACCAATCTGTTTTTGCTGCGTCAGGATGAAGAAATTCAAGAGATGAAGTTCCAATTGGAGATGTTATACGTGCAGAAGTACTATTGGTTCCAGAACCTAATATTTCTAATTTAGTAAGCGGTGAATTAGTACCAATACCAACATTACCTGCGTTATAAAAAGCATTTATTCCATTGGTTTCCCAAATAGCATTTTCTATATCTTTAGCTACTAAAGCATAGGGAACAGTTTTAAACTCAGTTGTACCTAAATCTACTAATCCTGCACCAATATTCACCTGTACATTTAAAAAGTGGTTATCGGTTTCCCAAGAAATTGTAGAAAAATTATCTCCCGTTATACCTTCTCCAATATTAACTATTATAATTCCGTTAGCATCTGTGTTAAGAGTATGACTTTCTTGGTACACATTATTAGTTAGCGCCGAACCTTCATACACAATAAACTGAACACTTATAGGTATAGATTCCATAATGTTACCTACTCCATCTTTTATAACAGCTTTGTAGTTAATGCCATTTTGAGCCATACTACTTAATGTAAGCAGCAATGTAATTAATAGAGCAAGTGTGTTTTTACTCAAGGCAGTTCCAATACCTTTTTTGAATTCGTGGTTTTTCTTAGGAAAATTCATTTTTTTTGATTTTTAAAATAAATAGTTAATAGCGGTTTATTTCTTATTTATGGATACAAAAATCAATAGGTTAACATTTTCTATAATATTTTTTTAAACAAAAAAAATCCCTTTTAAGCCGAAGCCTAAAAGGGATTTAATAATCTCTTATTTGTATTAGAGCGATTTTAATATCGCATCTTTCATTTTTTCTGCACGCAATTTAACCTCTTCTTCAGTCCAAGACAATTTAATAAGGCACGATATGTTTCGTCCAATATAATGGTCACTTTGAGTAAACGTCTTTTCACTTAACAAGCTTAAAGCATCTTTAATATCTTTAGATAAAGGAAATAAAGATTTAGCATCTTTTAAATGGTTCCATTTTCTCACGTAATGCCAATTATTGTCAAAGTAATTCCAACATACATCTACTCCATTTTCTTTAAAAGCATCAATTGTTTTTCTTGCTGTTTCTAAATCTGGTAAAAAGAAATTAAAAAAGGCGTAACTTTCTTCTCCTCCTTCAGGTACTGTTCTAAAAGTAACTTCTGGAATTTCAGATAAAGCCTCTTTTAGTATTGTATAGTTTTTTTTCTGAACAGCTAAAAACTCAGGCAAGCGTTTAATTTGTGCTAAACCAACAGCTGCATGTAATTCTGAAATTCTAAAATTATAGCCCAAAAACGGATGAGTTTCTGCTCCTCTATCACTTCCAATATGGTCATGACCATGATCGCTAAAACCATCAGCATTTATATAATACTCTTTATTGTTCGTTATCACTGCTCCACCTTCTCCACAAGTAACTGTCTTTACAAAATCGAAAGAAAAACAACCTAAATCACCTATGCTTCCTAATGGTTTATTATTATAACGTCCACCAATTGCTTGACAAGCATCTTCAACTAAAAGTAAATTGTGTTTAGTACAAACTTGAGATAAAGCATTCATATTCGCCATACTTCCGCACATTTGCACAACCATTACAGCTTTTGTTTTAGATGTAATTGCTGCTTCTACTGCTTTAGCATCTAAGCCTAAAGTATCATCAATATCAACTAAAACAGGAATTGCTCCTAATAATAGAATAGCCTCAAAACTAGCAACAAAGGTAAATGTAGGCATAATCACTTCATCTCCTGCTCCAACACCAGCACTTGCTAATGCTACAGAAACTGCAGATGTTCCATTAGAAACTAATTGAACGTAATCGCTTTCTAATGTATTTTTTAGTTCTGCCTCTAATGCTTTTGCTTTCCAATGTCCATTACGCATACCATCAAAACCATAACGCATTAAAACACCATTATCTAATACATCTTGTAGTTCTTCTCTTTCTAAATCTCCAAAGCGTTCAAATCCTGGCATATCTATATCTTTTTTTAGTTGTTCAAAAATAGTTCAATTTCTAAAATAAAAAAAGCCTCTTAAAACAAAGTTTAAAAGGCTTTTTATAGAATTTAAAACTCTATTATTTTTTTATAAGCATATCAATAAAAGCAAAATGTCTATCTGTTTCTCTTAAAAAGGTATAACCAGATAATTCACCAATAACACTTAAATTATTATTTAATGCTACTAGATTTGGGTAGCCTCCTTTTTGATTGTATTTTTTTACTAATACTTTATTTTTCTTTTTTTGTTCAGGTGTTATAATATCTAGTCTTCTAGGCATATCAATCATTAATAAAACGAAATTTTCTGCTTTTGCTTCAAAAGCTTCAGTGTTAAAAAAATCCTTTTTCAGCATTTTACAAGGTCCACACCAATCACTTCCTGTAAAATATATAAGTATTGGCTTTTTAGATGAAGAAGATTCTTTTTTAGCTGAATCAAAATCTGTTAACCAATTAAGATTTGAATACTCCTCATCATCTTGAGAGAAGCCAATTAAAGAAACACATAGGAAAAATAAAAAAAACACTTTTTTCATAATAAATCTAGACTTAATACATTACAATAGTATACAAAATATATAATATAACAATAATCTTGCCAAAATATTGTACTACATTACAATCACACTATCATTAAAATCTTTACGAACTTTTTTAAGTTCAGCCATAAAATCATCTGCTGCTCTATAACCAATAGGCAATACTAAAACAGATTGTAATCCTTTAAATTTCAAATTTAAAATTTTATCATATTCTGTTGGATCAAAGCCTTCCATTGGGCAAGCATCAATTCCCTCTAAAGCACAAACAGTCAGCAAATTTCCTAATGCAATATATGCCTGTTTTATAGACCATTCTATAATTTCGCTTTCTGATTTACTTTCAAAATCATCAATTAAAAAATCTTTAAAAGGATTTAAAATGGCATCAGGTGTGTTTCTAATAGACTTAACTAAACTAAAATAGTTTTCAATAAATGCTTTATCAATTAGAGTTTCAATACAGATTACTAAAACCTGAGAAGCTTGTGCAACTTGCTCTTGGTTCATTGAACAAGAAACCAAATCTTTTTGCAACTTCTTATTTTCAATTACTAACAATTTTAAAGGTTGCAAACCATATGAAGTTGCTGTTAAATTAAAAGCCTTCAAAATAATATCTAATTTCTCTTTAGAAACCATTTTGTCCTTATCAAAAGATTTTGTCGCATAACGCCATTTTAGTGCTTCAATTACGTTCATAGAATTGTATAATAATTTTATGCAAAAATAGAATTACATTCGCAATTAAAACTACAATGTCCAATAAATTAAAATGATATTAGTATAGATATGAAATCTACCGAAGAATTAATTAACGCATCAGAAACTAAAATTTTTAAAGCCATTTTTCCAAACACAACAAATCACTACAACACATTATTTGGCGGAACTGCTTTACACATGATGGATGAAGCATCTTTTATTTGTGCTACTAGATTTAGTAGAAAAAAGGTGGTTACAATATCTACAGATAAAATAGATTTCGAAAAACCAATCCCAGAAGGCACAATTATTGAACTTGTTGCTAGAATTTACAAAGTAGGAAACACAAGTTGTACGGTAAAAGTTGATATTTTCATGGAACACATGCAAAGTTACAATCGAGAATTAACAGTAACTGGATACTTTAAGTTCGTGGCAGTCAACGCACAAATGAAACCAATTCCCATTTTAGGATAATTTTTTAAAAAAAGTACCACTTTTATTTGAAAAGAATTAAAAAGGACACTATATTTGCAGCCGCATTCAGGCAATAGCTTGAATAGACACTTTGGAGAGTTGGCAGAGTGGTCGAATGCGGCAGTCTTGAAAACTGTTGAGGGTCATACCTCCAGGGGTTCGAATCCCTTACTCTCCGCAAAACCCTATAAACATAATGTTTATAGGGTTTATTTTTTAATGCCGATAATAAGATATTAGTATAACTGTAATTAACTGATTAAAAAGCGATATATAAAACGCCTTTTCTTTACAAAGAAAGCATTTAACTCTTCATCGAAATTAACTATAGATAAAATTAAGCACGTTACTATTTGAGTCTAATGCATTTTTTTCTATCTTAAGTACCTTACCAATTAATCAAGATTTACTTATTTTGGAAACATGAAAAAAATTACTTTAAAAAATATTGCTAATCATTTAAATGTTTCTATATCTACTGTATCTAAAGCACTAAACGATAGTGACGAGATTAGTAAGCCTACCGCTGATGCAATAAAAGCATATGCTAAAGAGAAAAACTACGCACCAAACTTTAATGCTTTAAGCTTAAAAAATCAAAGAACTAAGACTATTGGAGTAATTATTCCAAACATGCTTAACTATTATTTTGCTCAAATATTAAAAGGAATTGAAAAAACTGCAACTCAAAATAAGTACAAAGTAATTACCTGTATATCTAATGAATCTCTACAAAAGGAAATAGAAACAATAGAAATGTTATCGACAGGTGTTGTTGATGGATTTATTTTATCTGTTTCTGAAGAGACACAGCTAAAACAAAATTATAAGCATTTATATTCTTGTATAGAAAACGAAATTCCTTTAGTAATGTTTGACCGTGTTATAGACGAAATAGATTGTGATAAAGTTATCACTAACGATTTTATGGCTTCTTCAAACGCTGTTAACTACCTAAAAAAGAAAGGCTGTAAAAAGATAGCTTTTGTTGGAACTGATATGGATTTAAGTATTGGAAAGTCCATATACGAAGGCTATTTATCGGGTTTAAATAATAATAATTTTAAGAAAGATGAATCTATAATTATTACTACGCATGAGATGTATTATAAAAATCATGAGTCGGTTGTAAAACCATTGTTTGATAATTCGTTTGATGCCTTAATTACCTCAAACGAATCTGTTGCTATTGCTGCAATGAAAATCGCGCAAGATAAAGGCATAAAAATACCTGAAGATTTATCTGTTTTAGCTTTTTCTAATGGCATTTTGGCTAGACATTCTAATCCAACACTAAGCACAATTAGTAAACATGGAGAGCTTATAGGCGAAAAAGCAGCTACATTATTAATAAATAAATTAGAAAATAAAATTAATGATACAACCTCTAAAACTGTAGATACAGATATTGTATTAAGAGATTCTTCAAAATAAAAAAATCTTGTTAATCTTTTTTAAAATACTAACTTTTCAGAAAGACTTTCTATTAGTTTAAACTGGTTTTTTGCTCTATCTAAATTATGATCAGGATACCTCGTTTTATAATAAACATCATTATTTAGATAATCTGTTAAAAAGCGAAGTGCCATAATAAAAATCATTGTTTTTGCAGCTAAAGGCAAATACTCTAGTTCAATTGGAGATAAAGAATATTTCATTTTTTCTATAAAGCCTTTTTTAAACGCTTTATAATAGTTTAAATTAAATTCAACTTTAGATAAGTCTTTCTCGTCCTCTGCTGTAGTATTACAAATAGTTCTAATAGCGTCACCAAAGTCGTAATGTATAATTCCAGGCATTACAGTATCTGTATCAATCATGCAAATACCTTTTTTATATTGATCAAAAAGAGCGTTAGATATTTTTGTATCGTTATGAGTTACTCTTATAGGAATTTTACCAGCTTCTTTTAGCTCCTGAAGAATATGCATCTCTACTTTTAATTCATCTACAACACTTATATATTTTGTCGTCTTTTTTAATCGCTCTTTTGAGGCATTTGTTAATGAAGAAACGTATTGCTTGTAGCGGAAAGACATATCATGAAAATCAGGAATAACGTCTATTAATTGACTACTATCAAAATCTGAAGTTAGGTTTAAAAATGTTCCTAAAAGCTTACCTCCTTCATAAGCTATTTCTTCATCTTCAACAACTTCATATGTAATACTATCATCAATAAAAACCATTAAATTCCAATAATTCTCATTTTCCTTATGATAGTAGAATTTTGTATTTTGTGCTTTAACAAAGAGCAAAATTTTGCTACTTAGTTCTTGTTCTGAAAAATTTGGAAACTTACTTTTTATATGGTTACTTATTAGGACTTTATTATTTATTAAACCTTCAACGTCTATAAAAACATGATGATTTATTCTTTGTAAAACGTACCTGTTACCAAAATCTGTGTTTATTAAAAAAGTATCGTTAATATGACCTGAATTTAATTCGGAATGACTAACAAAATTAGATTTATGATCAAAAGCATTAAAAATGGTTTTTAAAAGATTCGCTTCCATAATTAGTTCCACATTTTTGAAGGATACACTCCATTTTCTTTTAATTTATTAATCTCTTTTTCAACCTTATATTTATCATCAATATAGGTAACTCCAAACCATTTTGAGTCTGATTCTAATACTTTAACCGAAGCCACTTCTGTTGTTATCATATTATTAACAATAGCTGGTAAATAGAACTCTGCCTTGTTACTATTTTTATTCTCTTCCAAGAATTCTAAAAATAATTTATCGATAAACTCAAAACACTTAGGTGTAAATCCCCAAATATTCATAGAAACAGTAGTGTTTTCATCAATAGAAATCATTCCTCCTTTTCCGTCTTCTCTTTTTAATGCTCCATCAATTCGTTCTATTCTAACACGTTCGGTTACATCTATAAGAAAGTCTTTAGTATTAACTGTACATTCTCCTCGCGAAACATAGCCATTATTTGAAACCGTATTTTTTAAAGCGTATGCTACCATACAAAAATCGTAGCTATCTTTTTTTGTATGTTTTAATTTTTCTGCTATAGCATTAAAAGCTTGTCTACCATAAAAATCGTCTGCATTAATTACAGCAAAATTCTCTTTAATAACACCTTTAAGCATTAACAAAGCGTGTCCTGTTCCCCAAGGTTTTACTCTCTCTAAGTTTATATATTTTTCTGGAACATTTTCTAACTCTTGAAACACATACTCTACTTCTAATTTCCCTGATAGTTTCTTATTAAAAATGGTTTTAAACTCTTTCTCTAGAGTTTTTCTAATAACAAAAACTATTTTACCAAAGCCAGCTTGTATTGCATCAAATAAAGAAAAATCTATAATAGTATCGCCTTCAGGAGTAAATGTATCCATTTGTTTTAAGCCACCATATCTGCTTCCCATTCCTGCTGCTAAAATCACTAAAGTTGGTTTATTTTCTGTCATAATTACATAAGTTTGAGAATAATCTTAGTTTCAGCATATAGCCTATTTCGTTAAAAAAATTAGCAATTCCTGGATGACTTAGTTGTATTTTAAAGAAATAATATTCTTTAAACCAATTCAATCTTCTTTTTTAGGAAAACAATTTCTATTTTTTTTGAGCTGAAAGCTGAAGAAAAAAAAACATAAAAAAACTATCTAAATTAAGTTGTGTAAAAACCAATGATTATAAATTTATCCTGGCTCTTTCTCAGATCCACTCTCCAATTTAATTAAGCCTCTAAAAGCATCATGAACAGTATTACCTTCGTAAAGCACTTTATATACTTCTCTAGAAATTGGCATATCTACCTTATAATCTTTGGCTAATTCCATTACTACTTTAGCCGTTTTTACACCTTCGGCCACTTCATTCATTTCTTCAATAATCTGCTCTAAACTTTTTCCACGTCCTATTTGAAAACCTACATGGTGATTTCTACTTTTAGAACTTGAGCAAGTGGCTACTAAATCTCCCATTCCTGCAAGTCCAGAAAACGTTCTACGTTTTCCTCCCATTGCAGTACCTAATCTTGTTAATTCAGATAGGCCTCTTGTAATTAAAGCTGCTCTTGTGTTATCTCCTGCGTTTGCACCATCTCCCATTCCTGTCGCAATTGCCATAATATTTTTTAATGCACCTCCAAGTTCACAACCTATAACATCGTTATTGGTATACACTCTAAATAATCCAGTGCTAAATACTTGTTGTAATTGTTTAGCAATGGTTTTATCTACCATAGCTATTACTGCTGCTGCAGCTTGACCAGAATGTATTTCCTTCGCTAAATTAGGACCTGTTAAAACGCCTGCTGGATGACCAGGAAGTTCTTCTTCAATAATCTGCGTCATGCGCATTTTGGTTGTTAACTCTAAGCCTTTAGACAAACTTACTATTGGAACCCAAGGTCTAATAAACGGTTTTGCAGCTCGTAATACTTCTCTAAAATGTTGGGATGGAATTCCCATAACAATCACATCTGCGTTCTTAACTGTATCCTCAATAGAACTTGATGCTTTTAGATTTTTATGTAATTTGGCTCCTGGTAAATATTTAGAGTTTGTATGCTCTTCATTTATTTCTTGAACAGATTTTTCATTTCTAGCCCATAAAATAGTCTCATTATTTTTTGCAGTTAATGATGCTACTGTAGTTCCCCAAGATCCACCTCCTAAAATTCCAACGGTTAGTTTCATGTAATTAATTTTCTAATTCATTAAGATATAAATTTCTAACGTCTTCAATATGTTTATTGATGTTTTTTAATTTCCAAAGTGATGTATCTACAGGTTCTAAAACCACGACTTCAATATGAGTTGGCTTAAACATACTCGTTCCTTTAGGCATTGCCATGTAGGCGTTTTTAATTACAATAGGAATAATTGGAACTCCTGCTTGCATAGCTAAATGAAATGCTCCCTTTTTAAAAGTACCTAAGGTTTTACTTCCGCTTCGCGTTCCTTCTGGTGCTATTGCAACAGAAATACCACTTTTTAATGCTTCTACTGCTGGTTGCATGGCTTCAATAGCTTTTTCTTTATTCGCTCTGTCTACATAAATAGCTCCTAAAGCTTTAAAAATTGGGCCTACAGGTGTACGCTCTAATTCCTTTTTTGCAATACCTGTAAAATCGTGTCTTATTAGTTTCATAACTATAAAGAAATCTGCTGCGCTTTGATGATTAAAACAAAAAACCGCTGGACGTATTTCTTCTAAATTATGCTTTCCTTTTACTGCAATTTCTAAACCTGCCATTTTAGAACCTAAATCTCCAATACTTGAAAAAGTAGTATTTGCAGCCTCTTGCCTAGATAGCGTTATTGCTCCTTTTATTATTCCTTTAAGAGCTGAAGGATAAATACTGGCTGCTGCTAATGCTGTTCTAAAACCATTAACTACTGGTTTTCCTACGGGTTCTTCAAACCTTAAAATTGGCCAATTGTTTTCGAATGCTACTTGCGATAATTTCTGATCTGGATTAGTAGCTACTGGATTTCCAACAATTTTTAATAGTGGATAATCTTCAATACTATCTGTATAAAAATAACTTTTTGATAAGTCTGTATTATTCTTTTTTGCAAATTTCCTAGCTGCTCTAGCTTTACCTTCTCCCCAACACATTTCGGAAACACGACCAGTAAACTTACCATTACGTAATTCCATTTCGGTAGCATAAATATCTTTAATACCTAATGCTTTTGCGATAGGTTCAATTTGATATGTCGTTGCTGCCGAAATAATAACAACCTTATGCCCTTTTGCTATATGTTTTGCTATTAATTCGCGAGACTCTTGGTAAATAGTTTCTTCTAAATAATCAATAAAAACTTGTTCTCCTAATTCTATAAATGCAGATTCAGCAATACCCTTTACACCAAGCGCTGCCATTTTAGTAAGTACTTCAAAATCTCTATTTCCAGCTGCAAAAGCTAAAGCTGTTACAAATTGTGTTAAATATTCTTTGGCTGTTGTTTTTCCGCTAAACAAACGTGTGGACATGAATTTCTTAGCTGAAAAATCATTGATTAACGTTTTATCCATATCGAAGAATGCCGTGATATGTGGACCTTCTTCTATAATCGTTTCTTGGTTAACTTCGTCATTACCAGAATCTGGAACAACACCTTGCTCTGAAGCTTGCGCGTTCAATCCTTTTTCATCTAGAACAGTTTCTATTTGTTTTAAATAGAATAATCTTTCCGATAAATCTTCTAATTGATTTTTCCAATCCACTAAACCATCATAGTTTATGACTCTTTCTACTGGGATTAAATTAGCATTTTTAGCAAAACGAAGTGCATTTATTAAAAAAGGTTTAGAGACACTATCCAATCGTGTTATATTTGATTGCCAATGCAACTCTTTCCCTTTAAACATTGCTAAATCGATGAAGTCGTTATCTTTAAACTCATCATCTGTATCCCAACTATTTAGTGTGTGACAAACTATTTTATCTGCTTCTAAATACGATAACAAAATGGCTCGAGAAACGAATAAATCTTGCTTTTTTAATAACCCAGAAATATCTCCTTTTGGATTTGCTAAAATCCTTCTCCAGTTTTTATCAAATCGTAATAATTCAGCTTCAATTTCACTGCTAAATTTTGGTTTATTAGTGTAGAAAAATTCAAACTTAAATAAGTTACGAAGTTTCATGATTTCTTCCCAAAAATGGGTGATTCTATTTGCTGAAGTGTCATCTTTAATTTTCACCAAAGCCATTTCTATAAAAGCTTGGTGGTATAAATGGCCAGATGCCATATTTGCATAATAAGTTGCTGGTAAATATTCGGTTGAAACCAAACTATATTGCGCCTTTTGTCCTGCTCTACTCTTTTGGATTATTCTTGCACCTTGTAATAAATTTAAAGCTTTTTGAATTGTAACTCCAATCTTATTACCACGATCTATAAGTACATCTTCCTTCTTTTGGCCAATATATGCCATTAATCTATTAACCTTAAATTCGATTTCTCTTTTAGTTAAAGCAAAATCATTTAATAGCGTATGGCATACCAACGAAACTGTTGTTACTGGTGTAATTGCATTGGCTTTGTGAATTAACTCAAAAGCAAAACGTGGTAAGGTGTTTTTGTCTGCATAACTATCTTCTTCCATATCTGGAATAATAGCTTGCTGGTGTTCTTCTATCTCAACTGGTTCTCCAAAACGAATAGCTGCACGACCATAATCGTTACCTAATTTTTTTATGTAATTAACTGCTTCTTTTACGTTCTCAGACTTCTTATCTTGTCCTTTTCCTTCTTCTGTCATTTCTTTAACATCAGGAATTAAATCGTAAACAATAGAAACTGGCACATATTTTATAGCTCTTGAACTTTGCAATTCTCCTTCTTTAATATACTTTAATATTCCCATTTTAGGGTAAATAATTTTACCTGTTCTAGAACGTGTACCTTCAATATTCCAAGTTAAATGATCTCCTTTATCTATAATTGTAGATATGTAATGGCGTAAAGCTGCTTTGTAAATTAAATCGTCCTTAAAACTGCGGCGAATAAAAATAAGTCCTGCGTTATTGCCTAGTTGTTTTAAGCCTGGAAATGCCAAATTACTACCTCCAAAAGAATATGGAATTGGCATACCATATCTTGCTAATGTAGATATTAGAACTAAAGTGTCTAAATATGTTTTGTGTGTCATGATGAAAGCTACAGAATTTCTCTGCATGAGTTTCATCAATTTTTTTATGCCTTTTGGATCGACATCAATTTTATCGTTATAAGCTCTAGACAATATATAATCAAAGCCTTTTACCGACATTAATTTTGCCATAGGATGCTGCTGTGCGTATAGTTCCTTAATACACTTGGCGCCTTGCTTTTTTACTTCTTCAAGGTCTAAATCTTGCTCCTTTGCAATTTGTTTTAAAACTTCTTGAAATTTATGATGTTCAATAATATGATCCATAACTTATTATTTAAAGCAGTCTACAATTGATTTTTTAGTTTGAAATGCTTTTCGTGCTTTATTCCAAAAATTAGGATATAAAAACCGTTCAATATTTGAACCAACATCTCTTATTTTTTTGCCTTGCAAATTAGCACTTAGCATATTGGCTGTAACCAATAGTACACTCACATTTGCTCCCATTCCAGAATGGCTTCCAAAAACTTCAATGTTTTTTATATTCTCTCTATAGGTTTCTGCTTCCATGCAATGTTTCCAAGGTACCAAACCATCGGTTTTTGTATAAATACAAGTTACCGGAATTGTTGGTATTGGTTCTAACTCTGCTAAAAACCTCTCGTTTCTTTCTTTTAAAGATTTTCCTCTAAAAAATTCCATCAAGCCATATACTGGTGTTTTCATATCCATAACTCCCCAAATTGGTGAGCCAATGGTTAAAATTTGCTCTACTTGATCTGGATGTCTATTTGCCATTATTTTTGCAAAAATGCCACCACCACTCCAACCAACAATACTTACTTTCTCTTGATGCTCTTGATAAATGTCTGCTAATTTCTCTTCTAATCTTGGTATGTAGTGCGACTTAACCATATTAAACCCTAACTCCCATTTATACGTTGTAAAACCTAAAGATTTTAAATATTTTCTAACAAATGTTGTAGAAGAATCATCTCCTAAATAAGGAGGAATTAACAATACTGGTTTTCCTTTACCATCTATGCGTTTTGGTATAAATGGATACAAACAATAAATAGACGACCATTCTAATAGTGAGCGACTTTCCATAACCATATTAAACAATGGTGGAGAAGGTATTTTTTTATTAACTACTGCTATTTCTTTTTGAAATCTTTCTATTATTGAATTGGTGTATTTATATTCATCTTGATCATGGCCTTCGGAAATTGAGCTACCTACATTTTCTAAGATTTTTACCAATGTGATGTAATCTCTATTTGGACCTAACTCGTCACAAACCAAAATAGTTTCATCAAGTAATTGTTCGATGATATTATGTTCGTCTTTATCTATTTTCTTAATTAACGCTTTGGCTTCTTTCTCCAAAGGATGTTGTTTAAACTGAAGCTTTGTCAACTTTTTAGCTTCACTCATGGTTAAACCATTAAGTGTTCCTAGAGCAACTGTTAAGCGTGTAAAAATTCGATATATAATTTGGGTTTCTTCCATTCTTATTTTTTAATCTTAAATACGTGTATTTAGCCAACTTATAACTTCTTTTTTAACTTCTTCGGCATTGATTTCGTTTAACATCTCGTGTCTTCCGCCTTCATATAAATTAAATGTAAAATCATTTAGACCTCTTTTTTCGTATTGCTTTGCCACACGTTTTACGCCTTTTCCCATTTCGCCAACGGGATCTTTATCTCCTGAAAACATTAGGACAGGCAACTCTTTTGGTGTTGCTATAAATGCTTTCGACTTATTTAACGTTTTAGAATTTTTGATAATATCTAAAAACACTCCAAGTGAAAAATCTTCTATACGATACGGATCTTTAGCATAAAGATCGACTTGTTTTTCATCACTACTAATCCAATCAAACTTTGTTCTATTGGGTTTAAATTTCTTATTAAATTCTCCAAAAAAGAAAGATTTTAAGAATTCGTTTCCTCTTGCTCTTCCGCGAAAAGCTGTAACTGTTGTTGCTGTTACAAGCCCTATATTCCCTAATCCTTTTATAAAACTGGCGGTTCCAGATAAGATTAAAGCATCTAATTCGTTTCCATATTTAAGCACATATTTTCTACTAAAAAGCGATCCCATACTATGTCCAAATAAAATGAATTTAGTTTTAGGGTTTTCAGCTTTCATTAGGTTAGACAATACATACATATCTTCTATACAGTCGTCAAAATATTCCTTGCCATCATAAAACCCAAATAAGCGTTTCATTTCGGCAGTTTTACCATGCGCTCGATGGTCGTTTGCATAAACAGAATAGCCTTCTTCTTGTAAAAGATGTGCCATATCATCATATCTGCCAGCATGCTCTCCTAAACCATGTGCAATTTGCACCAAGCCTTTAAAAGCCACTTTTGGGCTGGCTTCCCATTTATAATAACAAATGGATTCTCCATCTGTAGATTTTAATATATGTGTATTATAGTGCATTAATTATCTTTCTAAAAAGGCAGTAAGTAATTTCATAAATTTTGTTTTACTTGCTGCAGTTCCTGTTATTTTTATTCTTCCTTGTATTTTTAATTCCTCTAAAAGCAACTTGCCTTTGTATAAAGCAAATAAATTTTCATCTTCAATTTCAATTAAAACTTTAGGAGCTAAATTTTTCTTTTTCTTAATAACCGCTACTGGTTTTGTAAGGTTTAATTCCCAACCGTCTGTTCTATCTCCTAAATCTAATTGTATTTGGTATAAACCTTTATAAGCTTTAACAAATTTAGGGTTCTCTTTTAAGTACTTTTTTAAAGCTGTAAAGAAAGGTGCACTTTTACTTTTAACTTGTTTTGTTTTACTTGTCGATTTACCTTTACCAAGGTTTGTAATGTGCTCTTCTAACTCGTTTGCAGATTCTCTAATATATCTAGAAAACACATCTGCATCTGGCATTGTTTTAGAGTCTGAAGTTGTGGTAATACTCACTTGACCATTATAACTAAATGCTGCTATTATTAGCCCAAAACCATCTACAACAGGTGTTAAACCAAAAATAGAAACCACTTTATGCCCATTTAAGTACAATAAACCTCTTGGTCCTGGAACATTGGTAATCGTGACGTTAAAAGGTGGTCTGTGTAGATCTTTAATATTGTATTTACTATATAATCCAGCAGCTAAATTTGCCAAACCAAAAGGCACAACATCTGCCATTTTAGCTAAGGTTTTTGCTCCCATAGTATTGTGTCTAGATTTCCCTAACATGGTTTGTTCTTGAATATATTCTAAACGCTCTAATGGATCTTCGATATGTGTTGCCAACTGAATCATCATGTTAGCAATTTGATTATTCATTTTTGTGCTGTTTTCTGTGCGAATAGAAATTGGAACATTTGCAACCAAAGGATGTAATGGTAACTTTTCTTTTTCTATTAAATAACGACGCATAGCTCCTGCACAGATGGCTAAAATAACATCGTTAATACTTCCTCCCATTGTTTTTCGAAGTGCATTAATACGATCGAAAGATAGAATGGCTGTTCCCCAAGTTCTTTTTGCCGAAATAGAACCATTAAAAATGGTAATTGGAACTGGAAATTTTGTAGCACTAAATTCCTTTTGAATACTTAGTTTTTTAGCAGCTCTACTTTTAATAAAACTGTAAGCAGTCTCTGCAACTGTTTTTGGAACTTTAAACGGGTTTTTAAAAAACGCGTACCCACTTTTTAACAATAAACTAAGTTCGTCTGGTAAAGGTTCAGGGTTATATGCTTTTGGTTTAGAACGTTTTTTCTGCTTGCCGTTTTCATCACTATCATATAAAACGCCAAGTAAACCAACGCCAGAAGTACCATCAATCATTACATGATGTATTTTTGTTATTATGGCAACAGAGCCTTTTGGTACTTGTGCAATTTCGTCTATGCCTTCAATAAAATGGACAGACCACAATGGTCTTCGCAAATCTAAAGGTGCAGAAAATAATGTAGAGGTTAAATCTCTTAAGGTTTTCCAGTTTGAAGGATCTGGTAATTTAATACGATTTAAATGCAAGTCTATATCAAAATTAGGATCGTCTACCCAATAAGGATAATCTAAATTCATTGGTACATTTAGTAATCGTTGTCTAAATTTTGGAATTAAATGTAATTTTGAAGCAACAATATCTTTAAAATCTTCGAACTTTAAAGAACCTTCTACAATGTTTAAGGTTGCCACATGCATAGGACTTGTAGGTGATTCTGCATATAAAAAAGCTGCATCAGAACCTGAAATCTGCTGTATTGAAGAATCGAATGCGTCTTGCACAATATCCTTTAAATCAATTTTTTTCGCCATTATTAATTACTTGTATTTTATACTCTTATTTTAAAAACTTGTCAATTCTTTAAATCTAAAGTGAAAAATTAATGCTTTTATTAAAACAAACCACTAATCAAAGTCGTTTTTTCACAAGATACATTATTTACACAAAATACTATGCACGCATAGCATTTTAATTTCACACACCAAAGAAAATTTGTAAACTTAGGTTTTACAGTGTTTTATAATTATTGATTTTTATATTTTTTGATTGTAAATCGAACATTAAATTAAACAATCCAAAAAAGGTTCTATTTAAATAGATAAAATGTTTAGAGCCTCTATTAGCATTCATTTTATTAGATCTTGTACTTTTAAAATAGCGCTCACCAATTGCTGCAATTTTTTCAAAAAATTCTGAATTAGAAAAATCGAAAGTTTCCTC
Source organism: Lacinutrix sp. Bg11-31 (assembly GCF_002831665.1). Classification (NCBI taxonomy): domain Bacteria; kingdom Pseudomonadati; phylum Bacteroidota; class Flavobacteriia; order Flavobacteriales; family Flavobacteriaceae; genus Lacinutrix; species Lacinutrix sp. Bg11-31. The sequence goes on along the minus strand of NZ_CP025118.1, from coordinate 673,268 downwards.
GCGAAATGGTTGTGTGAAAAAACTTAACACATCATGAAACATGTTGGTAAAAAACTTAATTTCTTCAGATGAATCGTCTTTTCTTAAAATTTCTAATTTTAATAATTGATTGTGAAATAATTTAGGATCATCAAGAATTTCTTTATTAAACAACTCGAAATAAGGTACGTAAAAATCTTCTGGAATTATTTTCATGCAACCAAAATCGATAGCTATTAGTTTTCCTTCTTCAGAAATTAAAAAATTTCCAGGATGTGGATCTGCATGTACCTTTTTAAGAACATGCATTTGATATAAATAAAAATCCCATAAAGCTTGTCCTAATTGGTTTGCAAGCTCTTGATTGGTATTTATTTTTGCAAACTCGGAAAGATGAATCCCTTCCATCCAATCCATAGTTATAATTTGTTGTGAAGAATACTGTTGATAATATCTTGGAAACTCTAAATTAGGAATACTTGAACACGCTGCAACTACTTCTTTACTTTGTTCTATCTCTAACAAATAGTTTGTTTCTTCTAGTAGCTTCCCTTCTACTTCTTTAAAATAGACTTCGGAATGTTCGCCTTTTATGTTGAACATTTTCATAGCTATTGGCTTTACCATTGCCAAATCGGACAAAATACTATCTGCAACTCCAGGATATTGAATTTTTACAGCTAACATTTTTCCATCTTTTTCTGCTTTGTGTACTTGTCCAATACTTGCTGCATTTATTGCCTCTGGATTGAAGGTGTCAAAAATTTCATTTGGAAATTTACCAAACGATTTCTTAAAGGTTTTCATTACCAAAGGAGCAGATAATGGTGGTACAGAAAATTGAGATAAAGAAAATTTTTCTACATAAGCTTGTGGTAAAATGTTTTTCTCCATGCTTAGCATTTGCGCTAATTTTAAGGCAGATCCTTTTAAGTCTTTTAAACTATCGTAAATATCTGTAGCGTTAGATTCGTCTAAACGCTCTTTGGCTTCTTCTTCCGAATTAACCATTTTGTCACCATAATACTTAAGATAATTTACGCCAACTTTTGCTCCAGTTTGCACGAGTTTAGATGCACGCTGAATTTTAGAAATTGGTATACTTTTTAGTGTTTTCATATTTAGCCTATTTCACTTTTTCTTTATATAAAAACTTCGCCAAATCTATTATATTATTAAAAGACTTGGTATTTATCAATTCGAAACTAGTATTTATTGATTTTTCTATAAATATATCTGTTTTTTCAAATTCATCAGAAGTATCATCTAGCCAAAATTTCATGGTGAATAACAACTGAACCCAAGATGATTCTCTTATTGTTTTTTTCTGAATATTTTCAATGGCATCTACATTTAAACTTATAGTTTCTAAATCTAATTCACTAATAAACGCAGAAAAGCTACGTTTAAATCTTGAAAATACTGAAAGTGCTTTTAGCTGATTTTCAAAGCCTTTTAAATTCAACTTTATAAATTCTTGATTTAAGGACAGATTCTCGAAAAAGGTATAATACAAACTTAGTAGTTTGTCTTTTTTAGTAAATGATGTATATTCTGGAGTTTGCTTTAAAATAGCTACCGAATTATCGAAAAGCAGTAAATAAATATCCTTTTCTAAATCTTTAAATGAAGTAAAATGTGTGTAGAATAATTCGTCATCAAAATGATGTGCTTTGGCAAAATCTGAAACCGATTCTGGTTTACTATAATGTTCTACCACATAATCCATGTAGAATGTAACTATATCTGAAGCAGAAATTTTCTTTTTCTTGGCCATTAACTAGGTATTTGTCCTTAAAAATACAAAAAGTAAAATCGAGTTTACCGTTTTAATGTACACTAAATTTAAAAACAAAAAAACCAAGCTTCACATGTTGTGTAACTTGGTTTTTAATAGTCAATTTAAAAATCTCTAATTAAGCGATAAGCTTAGTAAATCTTTTTTTGCTAAGTTTTGCATGTTTTTTAACACCTGCTAAAGCGGTAAAAACTAAGTCTTGATTTGTTGCTGCTATTTTTAAGCTATCTTTAATTGCTTTGTTAGCAACCGTTTGCCATTGTTCTGCAACAATTATTCCTTCAGAAACTACATCTTCTGTTGTATTTAGTGCATAATCATTAGCAGATTTTGCAACTTTTTTTGTTTTGCTAAGTGCTTTAAATACCATCGTTTTTGGTGCATCTAACATTGATTTTTTTGTGCTCATATCAAATTACTTTTTATAAGTTATTGAATTATTTTTTTACTTCAGTTTTTACTTCAGCAACTTTAGCTGCTACTTCATTTTTAACCTCTGTTGCTTTAGCTACAGTTTCTTTTTTAACAGCTGTTGCTTTTTTAGCTACAGCAGTTTTTGCTTTAGGAGCCGTTTTTGTTGCTACTTTAGTAACAGCTTTTTTAGTTGCTGTTGCCTTTTTTGCTACTGTTTTCTTTGGTGCTGCTTTTGCTACAACTTTAGTTGCTTTTGCCTTAGTTACTGTTGCTTTTTTAGCTACAGTTTTTTTAGCTTTAACCACTTTTTTAGTTACCTTCTTAGTTACTTTTGCTTTTGGTGTTGCTTTAGCATCTTCTATAATAGCTTCGCCTTTATCAATAATTTTTGAAGCTTGCTCTAACACATCTCCTTTAAGTTCATTAAACTTAGCCATTCCCATTTTCTTAATACCGTCAGTAGCTTTTTCTGCTTTTTGAACCATTGGGCTTTCAGTAATATCTTCAACAATATCCATAACTTTTTTAGCTACAGGATTGTTTAAAGCCATGTCTTTAGCTTTCTCAATCATAGTTGCATCGTAACCAACTAAGTCTTTCATTTTATCTGTTCCTGTTACAAACTGGCCTTTTACAGCTTCAGCAGTATCAAAAAACATATTAATTTGTTGTTCTCTTACTTTTTCTGACTTCTTAATTAACTTAGAAGCTAATTTTTGCCATTTTTCACCATTATCTACAACAGTATTAATTGTAGCTATAGAAGCATTAACTAATTCTTTATTAATTTTCTTTACAACGTTAGTATCGTTTTTTACTTTACTTGTTGCTTTTTTTGCTACTGTTTTTGTTTTAGTTGCCATAATATATATTGTTATTGTAATGTTATTTTTAATTCTGGTACAAACATACAATCAGTGAGTTACAAATGAGTTGCACTTGAGTATGTGTTCCTTTTTATTTCTAAAATTATTTAGACTTAACTAAAAACTTTACTGCTTTATCTTTTACAGTTTCTAATGTATCGAATACTAAATTTTGATTTTTAGCTGAAACTTTTAGCCCTTTTTTAACCACTTTAGAGGAAAGCCCAATTCCTTTTTCGGTTAAGTCAATAGATTTTGTTAATACCTTTTCAGTAGTTTTTAAAGCTATATTGTTTGCTTTAGTAGTTAAACCTAGTACTGTATTAGTTGTTGTATTGATAAGGGTCGCTTTTGCTTTTTTTGTTTTAGTACTAGCCATAATATATAGTTTTAATGTGTTGTTTAATATTTATGGTACAAACGTACAATCAAGTAGTTACAAATGAGTTGCAAACTGAAGGATGAAACTGTTTTAATCTGAAAAATTAGAAGAAATACTAGTAAACATTAACGTTTACAGCATATTATTTTTTTGAATATTTTTTTTACTAAATGGCTTCAATCTCCTTTAGTAGATTTTTTGTTGCTGGAAGCGGATCGATACCATATTCTTTATCTAGCACATCTGCACATTTTTGGTAGGCTTTTATGGCTTGTGGTCTGTTTCCTTTTTTTATATAAGCTTGCATTTGAAGTCTGTACGCATCTTCCCAAGTATTATCAATCGCTATTGCACATTGTGCTAAACGAATGCTTTCCAAAGGATTTTCGTTTAGTAGAATTTCGGCAAGTATAACATATGCACCTAAAATTAGGATTTGAATTTTCTCTCGTTCTTCAGACGACCAATCTTCAAAAACACGATTTGGCAAATAGACACCTTGATATAATGCAATAGCAGCTTTATAGGCTTCTTTAGAAATGGATTGATCTTCGCCAAAAGCCTCATTTCCTATAATAACATATTGTTCTAATGCTTCGACATCTATCCAAACCTTTTCCAAATCTAACTGGTAACTAATGCCTTGTCTAATGACGAAACTAGGTTCTGTTCTAGAAGCTCTTTCGGGTTCTAGTACTTTATTAATACCATGTAGTGCGACTTTAAAATCACGATCTCCTCCATCTTCCCAAAGATGATCCATGATTTTTTCTTTATGAAGTGCATGACGTTGTCTGTTAGAAATTAAATACTGAAGTAATTGAACGGTTTTGTCTCGTCCCCATTTTTTTGAATCTACTTTTTCATTATTCAACCATAGATTAAACTGTCCCAAAGTTTGAATGCGAATAACTGCATCCTTTTGAAACTGTTTTAATTCTTTTAACCTATCGGTAAGTGGATTCATTTAAAAGGTTTACTTCTTTTTAGTTGTTCGTGTCGTTTTCGCTGTTTTAGTTGGTTTTACTGGTTTACTAATAGCATCTACTTTTGCATTCAATTTTTTAATCTCATCTGCAAGAGTGCTAATAGAATCTGCTATGGTATTAAAATCGGAACGAGAAGCATTTCTCCATTGATCTATGTGGACTTTATCCATTAAATCTTCACCTAAATAACTAATTTGATCCTGTATGTTTGCAACTTGCTTTCTAGGATCTTTAATCGTTTCCATAATCACTTTTGGACCTTCTTTAGAAATAGTTTTCCATATAGAAAAACTCTTTTTTAATAAAGAATCCTGTTGTTCTGGTGTTTCATGCTTTGTAGCTTCCAAGGTTAAATCGGCTAATTTGGACTGAATAAAAGCTACAGCTTCTTTAAAGTCTGAAAAACTTTTATCGTCACCACCTTGTACATGCGATACTTTCCCTCTCCATTGTACTTTAGATTCACCATCTTCTTCAAAAATAATTTGGTTAAACCTAACCATAAAGGATGCTGTTTGGTCTGCTTTTTTAGCCATAATATTAAAATTTAATCGGTTACAAATTACAATTCTTTTTTGATAAACTAAATCCGTTTTATATATTAAGGATGCCTCAAAATTAAAAATAATTTCCTATGCACGCATAGTATTGCGAAATAATTTCGGTTCTTTATGTTTTAATTCTTGAAAAAGAAGCCAATGAACAAAAAATATATAATTGCTTTCGATCAAGGTACAACAAGTACCAGAACTATCATTTTTGATAGAAAAGGTAATATTCAAGGTATTTCGCAAAAAGAACTCTCACAACATTATCCAGAATCTGGTTGGGTAGAACACGACCCAAATGAAATCTATAATGACCAGAAAGAAACCTTTGAAACGGTTTTAAAAGACACCGGAATTCTGCCTGAAGACATTGCGGCTATTGGTATTACAAATCAACGAGAAACCACTGTGGTTTGGGATAAAGAAACTGGAGAACCTATTTATAATGCAATTGTATGGTTAGATAATAGAACCAAAAGTATTTGTCAGACTTTAAAAAATGATGGCTTAGGAACTTATGTTCGAGAGCATACAGGATTGGTAATTGATGCTTATTTTTCGGGTACCAAATTAAAATGGATTTTAGATAATGTGCCAGGAGCACGTAAAAAAGCCGAAGTTGGACAGTTGCTTTTTGGAACTATAGATAGTTGGTTAATTTATAAATTTACCAACGGAAAACAGCATGTTACAGATCATACCAATGCATCTAGAACCATGCTTTATAATATTAAAGATTTAAAATGGGACGACACTTTGCTTGCAGCTTTAGATATCCCAAAATCTATGCTACCAGAAGTAAAAACATCATCTTCTAATTTTGGATCTGTTACCTATAAAAATATAAATATTCCTATTTATGGTGTTGCTGGAGACCAACAAGCCGCTTTATTTGGACAAGGAGGCTCTCAAGCAGGTATTGCAAAAAACACATACGGAACAGGTTGTTTTATTTTACTAAATAACGGAAAAGATTATGTAACTTCTAAAAACGGGCTCATTACCACATTAACATGTACCTTACCAAAAGAACCAGTAAATTATGCTTTAGAAGGCAGCGTTTTTATAGGAGGAGCTTCTATACAATGGCTACGCGATAAGCTATTGTTAATTAAGGATGCTAAAGAAACCGAAGCAATTTGTAATAGTATTCCGCCTTTAAAAGATTTATATGTAGTACCTGCTTTTGCAGGATTAGGAGCGCCTTATTGGGATGCTAATGCAAAAGGTGCTATTTACGGAATTACACTTGACATAGGAAAAAATGAAATTATTAAAGCCACTTTAGAAGCCTTAGCCTACCAAACCAAAGATGTAATAAAAGCTATGGAAGAAGATAGTGGAAAAGCATTAACCACTTTAAAGGTAGACGGTGGAGCAAGTGCTAATAATTACTTGATGCAATTTCAATGTGATATCTTAGACGTTGCCGTAGACAGACCGAAAATGATTGAAATCACGGCTTTAGGAGCAGCGATGTTAGCAGGATTAAAAGCAGGGATTTGGACAAATAAAGACATAGAATCCATTCGAGAAGTAGACCGAATTTTTATTCCAAAAATGGACATAAAGACCAGAAATCAAAAATACACAGGTTGGTTATCTGCTATTAAAAGAACCAAAACCTTTAATGAAGCTTAGTAAATAAATTATGAAAGTAAAACCATTTTCTATACTAAATAGAGCCGAAGATATTAATACAATAACGTCCCAAAAATTTGATCTTACTATTATTGGAGGAGGCGTTACTGGAGCTGGTATTGCTTTAGATGCTGCTTCGCGAGGCATGAAAACCTGTTTGATTGAAAAAAACGATTTCGCCTCTGGAACTAGTAATAAATCTACAAAATTAATTCATGGTGGTTTACGCTATTTAAAGCAATTAGAAATTGGTTTGGTTAGAGAATCTGGAAGAGAACGTGCGATTGTACATAAATTGGCACCACATTTAGTAATCCCAGAAAAAATGCTTTTACCGCTTGTAGAAGGTGGTACTTATGGAAAAATGATGACTTCTATTGGGCTAAGAGTATACGATTTTTTAGCAGATGTAGAAGGTGACGACAGAAGGAAGATGTTAGATAAAAAGGAAACTTTAAAAAAAGAACCTTTACTTGATGCAGAAACTATACTTGGTAGTGGTTACTATTCGGAATACAGAACAGACGATGCTCGATTGACCGTAGAATTACTAAAAAAAGCTTCGGAGTTTGGCGCAACGATTCTTAATTACTGTGAGATGGATACCTTTGTTTACAATACCAAAAAGCAAATTAAAAGTATAGATTGTATCGATCACAACTCTGGTGAAACTATTAATATTAGTTCTAGAAACTTTGTTTCTGCAACTGGTCCGTGGGTAGATTTATTAAGAGAGAAAAATGCGTCTAAAAACAACAAGTATTTACATCTTACTAAAGGTGTGCATCTGGTTTTTCCTTTTAAAAAATTCCCATTACAACAATCGGTTTATTTTGATGTTGCAGATGGACGCATGATATTTGCCATACCAAGAGGACACGCTACTTATGTTGGTACAACAGACACCAATTATTTTGGAAATTTAGAACGTGTAGTGACTACAAAAGCAGATATTAATTATTTATTAGATGCTGTAAATGATGCTTTTCCAGATATTAATTTAACCGAAAACGATATTGAATCTAATTGGGCTGGTTTAAGACCATTAATTCATGAAGCCGAAAAAGATCCTTCAGAATTATCTAGAAAAGATGAAATATTTATTTCGGATAGTGGCTTAATTTCTATTGCTGGCGGAAAACTAACAGGTTATAGAAAAATGGCACATCGTGTTATTGATGCTGTAATAGATACAATGACAATAACACAAGCTAAAAAATTTAAAGAATCTTATACCGAGAAAATAACACTTACAACTGATGCTTTTGAATCTTCTAAAGAAGTAAAAAAATATAGAAAAAAGCTACGTTTAAAGCTTGAAGATGCTGGAATAAACAACAACTATTTTGCTACTTATTTAACATCTACTTATGGAAAACAAGCCAATACTATAGTAGAACATATGCCAGTTTTTAAAAATAAAAATCCAGAGGCTAGACTAATTAGAGCCGAGTTATGGTATGGTATTCATCATGAAATGATTAATAGTCTTGCCGATTTTTTTGTGAGACGAACAGGACGATTGTATTTTAATATTTCTAGTATTTCTATGTTTGAAACACTAATTGTAAAAGACTGTACCAAATACTTAAATTGGGATGCTGCACGCATTAAAAAGGAAAAAGAGATATTAAGCGTTCTTGTAAAAGATGCTACCCATTTTTATGATGAAGAATTGAAAGCGTAATACACTTTATTTAAATCAAGAATTTGCTACAATTGGAGTATCAACAATTTAATCCTTCTAAAATAATAGAAACCGCCTTTAATGTTGTCCAAATGTTTTTCAAGTAAAAGAAAACTAGTTTAGAGTTTAATAAAGTAAGTAAACTCTTATAAGTGATTAAATTATTTTTAATATTATGGTGTTTGTAATAATTTATCAAAATTTTAACTAAGATAAATTTATCCTAATTAAAATATTGATTTATCTTTGTTTAAGAAATAGAAGAATTATATGTTTTCAAAAGCTTGCGAATACGGAATTAGAGCCTCAATTTTTATTGCGAAGAATTCGTTTGAAGGTAAACGTGTTTCACCTAAGGAGATTTCAGAAGAAATAAATTCACCACAAGCCTTTACTGCTAAAATATTACAAGCTTTGGTAAGACACGATATAATAAAATCTGTAAAAGGTGCTTATGGTGGTTTTGAAATTGATAAAGATGTTATTTCGTCAATAAAATTAGCTTATATAGTAGAAGCGATAGATGGAGATTCTATTTACAGTGGTTGTGGTTTGGGCTTAGATAAATGCGATGAAAACCATCCTTGTCCAGTACACAACAAGTTTAAAGAGATTAGAGATGGATTAAAACACATGCTAGAAACTACTAATTTAGAAGAACTTGCATTAGATATAAAAACTGGTATTGCATTTTTAAAGACTTAATTAAAAAAATATCCTAACTTAAGATTAGGAATAGTTCAACTAACAATTTTTTAAAAAAACTGAGAGACCTAAAAAAAATTTGAATATAAATAGGATAAATTTATCCGAGATAAAACAGCCTTACATCTATAATAAAAGGATAAAAGGCAAACACTTTTTACCATTTTTAAAATAAACACATTATGGAAACATTACAAAAAAGCACACCAAAACAAATAGGACAATTTGTGGCAGAAGATTTTAGAACTGCAGCAGTTTTTTCGAAATACAAAATAGATTTCTGTTGTAATGGAAACAGATTTATTGAAGAAGCTTGCGAGAAAAAAGGCATTGATAGTACTACCTTAACACAAGAATTAGAGGCTGTTTTAAACTCTACAACAGACCAATCTATAGATTATAAATCTTGGCCTATAGATTTATTGGTAGAATATATTGAAAAAAAACACCATAGGTATGTAGCCGAAAAAACGCCTGTAATACGTCAGTTCTTAGATAAACTTTGTAAAGTACATGGAGAACGCCATCCTGAGCTTTTTAAAATAAATGAACTGTTTACAGCTTCTACAGGAGAATTAGCTTCGCACATGAAAAAGGAAGAATTAATCCTCTTTCCTTTTATAAAAAGAATGGTGAAAGCAAAATTGGATAATGTTGCTATACAATCTCCACAATTTGGAACCGTAGAAAGCCCAATTGCAATGATGATGGAAGAGCACGATACCGAAGGTGAGCGTTTTAGAGAAATAGCAGAACTTACAGGCAATTACACGCCTCCTGCAGATGCATGCAACACCTATAAAGTAACATTTGCAATGTTAAATGAGTTTGAAAAAGATTTACACTTACATATACATTTGGAAAACAATATTTTGTTTTCTGAAGCAGTAAAGCTAGAGAAGCAGTTTGATTAATAGCATTTCATGATTAGTAACTTTAGTGATTAGAAATTCCTAGAACATTATTATAATATGTTCTGGGATTTTTGTTTAAATTTTAGACCTTTACATTACAATTTTCCTTTTACCAAAATGCAAAAAAAACTAATTATTGTTTGCCTAATAAATTTCTTAATTGCTGCCTTAATGGGCTTGGCACTACGTTTTTCGTTTTTAGAATCTATTGGTTTAAACTATCGTTTTTTAACACATGCACATTCTCATGTTGCCATGTTAGGTTGGGTTTACTTAATGTTGTTCACGCTTTTTGTTCATTATTTTATACCCAATAAAACAAAGGTTTTTAATCACTTATTTTGGCTTACAGAGTTTGCAATTATTGGCATGATGATAAGCTTTCCTTTTGTAGGTTATACAGCTATTTCAATCTCCTTTTCTACATTACATATTTTTTGTAGTTACTACTTCGCTTATCTTATTTTTAAACACTATAAAACCAAATCTGTGGTTACTAGGAAACTACTAAAGGCTTCACTCCTATTTATGGTGCTTTCTACATTTGGTGTTTGGTGTCTAGGTCCTGCAGTTTCTATGCTTGGTCAAGCTTCAGCTTTTTATCAAATTGCGATACAATTCTTTTTACATTTTCAGTTTAATGGCTGGTTTTTAATAGCAGTGATTGCTGTATTTTTTCATCTGCTTAAAATTAAAGATTCTAAATTATTTAGGCAGTTTTTTAATTTATTAATAGCCTCTACTATTTTAACTTTCGCATTACCAATTCAATGGTTTGCACCACATAAAATGCTGTTAATTATAAATATAGTGGGTGTTATTTTACAAATTGCTTCACTTATATTCTTTTTAAAACTTATTAAGCATAATTTACTACTACATAAAAAAACACAATCGAAAATAGTACTATCCCTTTACTTTTTTAGTGTTGTTTGTTTCCAATTGAAAACACTCTTTCAAGCATTTACTATTATCCCAGAATTTTCGCAAGTTGTGTTCGATCATCGTAATTTTGTAATTGGGTTTATTCATTTAATGATGCTTGGTATTATTAGTGGTTTTCTTTTTTCTTTTATAATAAACACCAAATTAGTTAGATTTACAAAATCTTTGTACATAGGTGTTTATAGCTTTGTTTTAGGCTTTGTATTAACCGAAGTGCTCTTGCTTATTCAAGGTTACAAATTTTATTTTGGAGAAGGAATACTTACCAATTATTACATTTTATTATTCCTATTTAGTATCTTATTACCTCTAGGAATCCTTTTTATTGTATTCAATATTTTAAAAACAAAACAACATGGAAATAAAACCACAAAAACGACATAAGGCCTTACAGCCATTAAGTAGAGAACATCATCATGGTTTATTATTATCTTGGAAAATTAGATCTGGATTTAGCAAAAATATTGAACCAAAACGTATGCGTATCTATGCAGACTGGTTTTTCAAAACGCATTTAATTCCACATTTTAAAATGGAAGAAACACATATTTTTACCATTTTAGAAAATGATAATGAACTGGTAAAAAAAGCATTAGCAGACCATAGACGTTTAAAGCGTTTGTTTGCTGAAACCGAAGATGATGCCAAAACATTAAGCAAGATTGAAGAAGAATTAGAACAACACATTCGTTTTGAAGAACGTATATTGTTTCCTGAAATCCAGAAAGTAGCTACAGAAGCGCAAATGCTTCAAATAGAAGAAATTCATAATCCAGAATCTTTTGAAGATAAATTAGATGATGAATTTTGGAGGTAGTATTGTATTATTTCTAGTTTAGGATATAACTAAAATAGTGCTTGTGAAAATTAATAAAAAACCAATAATTAAAATTTTCCAAAATACGTTTGCTTTTTTCATCTCCATAAATTGAAAAGCAATACCAAGAAATTTCAAGCCTGCTAATATTAAAATAATTAATACTACATAAGTACTTTCCATTTTAGAAACTAGTGCAGACACTATGGTAAGACCTATTAAAATAATCCAAGTTATTGTTGCTGTTCTACGCATATTAAAAAAGTAAATAAATTATAGGAAAAAGTAAAACCCAAATTAAATCGCACATGTGCCAAAAAGCAGCACTAGCCTCTACATCCTCTATACTTGTGGTAGATTTTTCTTTACTAATTCCGAAATAAACAGAGGTTAATATTACCAATCCAATAATTACATGAATAACATGAAATAAGGTTAGCATCCAGTAATAGGTGAAAAATGTATTGTAGCCAAGATTTATACCTTCACTTATTTTACCATAATACTCAAAGCTTTTTAAGCCTAAAAATAACATACCAAAAAATAGGGTTAAAAGCAGTCGTTTTTTAAACCCAGCTTTGTTTCCTTTCTTTAATTCTGATACTGAAATAGTCATAAAAAAACCGCTAGTTAATAAAAATATAGTATTAACCATACCAAAAGTTTTATTAAGCATTAAGCTAGATTCTTGGAATAATTCTAATTCTTGATTTCCAGAATATACCATTACTATTAAAGCAATTCCGAAAGTGAAAAGCTCTAAAAAAATAATAATCCATAAGAGAATGCCTCCAGGAGGATAAAATATATTTTTGTTATCTATTGTTTCTATATTCATATTAACTTTGATGTTTAATCTTTTCGTAAAGTTGCACTAAAGACTGAAGAAGCTCTACTGGAGTTGTAAGAATTTGATAATGATTTTGTCCAAACATTTGTGGCAAATAATATTTGGCTTGTCCCTCTATTGCCAATGCATACGAATTTATTTGGCGTTCATTTAACTCTCTTAACGCTTGTTTAACGTCATTAACACCATACTTTCCTTCGTATTTGTCGTAGTCGTTTGGTTTGCCATCCGAAATTAAAATAACCCACTTATTCTTAGTGTCTCGCTTATCTAACAAAGCTCCAGAATGTCGCAATGCAGCACCTATTCTAGTATAGCCACTTGGCTCTACTGCTCCTACTCTGTATTTTGCTTTACTCCAATCGTCATCAAAACCTTTAAGCGTTAAATAAGTAGAATGGTTTCGTGTTTTAGAGTAAAAACAATCGATTGAAAAATCGATATTAAATTCATCTAAAATTTCACCAAACAAAATAGATACTTGTTTTTCTACATCAATAACTCGGTTTCCAGCTGCATAACCATCACTAGAAAGACTAATATCTAAGAGTAATAAAATAGATAAGTCTTTTTCTTTTTTTCGTTTAGATAGATATATTTTTTCTGAAGGTGTATGCCCAGATTTAACATCGATAAACAAATCTGTTATGGCATCGATATCAAATTCCTCACCTTGTGTTTGTCTTCGTTGTTGCTGGTATTTATTATTAACAGTAGTTAGCATTTTTCGTAAGCCAACTAAAGTAGATCTGTTTACGTTTAATGTTTTTTTATAATAAGCAACATCTGTTTTTAATTGTGTTTTTGGGTATACTTTACAAAAATCTTCTTTATAAGATCTATTAGCATAATTCCATTCTTTATAAGTAATATAATGTCCTGCACTTTCTTGTTCTGCACTTTCTAGAACTGTTGTATTCTCTATAAAATCTGCTTGATATACAGAATGTGCTGTGTCGTCCACACGTACTGTATATTTCATATTCACCTCATCTAAAGCGTTAGAGTGGTCTTCTAAATTATCATCGCCATCCATGTCTCTAAAGTTTCCACCAAATTCTTCTGCTGTTTCTACTTTTTCAAATTGATGTTGTAACACAGCATCTTCCATTTGTTTTTGGTCAATTTGAACTGAAATAATTTCTTCTACAGCCTTGGATTTTAAAATGGTTTTTACAGCATCTTGTTTTGCTTCTTTTACTTTATCTGAAAAATTTTTCAACGTATCATCTACATCATCATCATTAGGCGCGTCTTTCATCCATTTTCCATATATAAAGGAATAATCTGGAGGTAGTTTAGAAGTAGATTTACTTTTAAAGTGTGAAATAAACGTTTTATAATAATCTTCTGCTATAGGAAATTGTTCGAATAAATTATAAAGTACCTTTTCTGAAGCTTCTGCTGCTTTTTGCTGTGATTCTGAAGTATCATGTTCTACAGTATCTTTCCAATTGAAGCCAAGGTTTTTTTGTACAGATATATATAATATTCTAAATAAATAAAAGGAAAGATTCTCTTCTACTGTAGGAAGTTCTTGAAATTTAGTTGGTAAAAAGAAGTTATTATTTCTATAACCTCCTTCTTTTTCTGCTTCATAAATTTCTATAGCTTCTCCAGTAATAGCGCGTGCAAAAATTGTTAAACGTGGTTTAAGATCGCTTAAATAAACGGTATGCTCAAATGCTGCTTCTTTTTTCTTTTTTCGTCTTTTAAAAAAGAAAGCAAACTTGGTAAAAATATACTCATCTGGCTCGAACTCAAACATGGTTTTTATCTTTATGCTAAATCATTAAATCACTTAAATCTTTTAACGCTTGAATCACTTCTAAATCATCTGTTAATGGTTCTACAACAGCAACATGTACTGCAAGTCTTTTTGGTAAGCCAGCATGAATTAATTTAGCAGCATCAACTAATAATCTTGTAGAAACGGTTTCGGTTAAACCTAATTCTGTTAAGTTTCTAATTTTAGTCGCGATATTTACCAGTTTTTTAGCAATATCAAGCTGAATTCCAGTTTCGGAAACTAATATTTCGGCTTCTACTTTTTCTAATGGATAGTCGAAAGATAAAGCCACAAAACGTTGTCTAGTTGACGGTTTTAGTTCTTTAAACCCGCGTTGATAACCTGGATTAAAAGAAGCTACAAGCATAAAATTCTCATGTGCTTTAATTGTTTTTCCCAACTTATCAATAAACAACTCTCTACGATGATCTGTTAAAGAGTGAATGGCAACAATAACGTCTGGTCTGGCTTCGGCAATTTCATCTAAATATATAACATGACCTTCTTTAACAGCAGTTGTTAATGGTCCATCTAACCAAACGGTTTCTGCTCCTTTTATAATAAATCTACCAATTAAATCTGTAGACGATGTTTCTTCATGACAAGCAATGGTAAGTAATTTTGTATTTAATTCATGAGCCATAAACTCAATAAATCGAGACTTTCCAGTTCCTGTTGGTCCTTTTAATAAAAAAGGGATCTTACATGTATAGGCATGTTCGAAAACAGTAACTTCTTTTCCAACTGCACGATAATATGGCTTGCTCATTTTATTGTTTATTAATTAATTCATTTAAATTTTTACTAAAAATAAATTCAATTACAAAAAGCCAGAGTTAATAATATCCAAACTATCAACTCTGCCTTTTTAAATTATTAAATTTTACTCTTTTTTGTTAGTGTACGATAAGAATTTTGGCTTAAAAGTAATCATCATCCAAGCCCATGAATTATGCTCGTCTTTGTCTCCTGCTTTTAAAATCTCCATAGACTCTGTTGCTAGCATTTGAGAATAACCAGCATTTAAAGAAATATCATTAGCTAATTTATAACCTAATAAAAGATCTAACTCAGTACCTAAACTATTACTCATTTTTTCTGAACCGTTATAAATTTTAGCTGCAGAAGAAAATATATGCGGCATTAATTTAGCTGTAAATTTATTTTTTTGATATCCAAAAGTAGCGTAAACATCTACTAAACCTACATTATTTACATGATTGCCAACATAGAAATAATCCATCCAACCATTAAATTTATGGTTTGTACCAAATAATGGCGAGAATGATTTAATATCTGTATCTGCGTCATCCATATCTTTCCCTGAAAGATATTCGGCACCTAAACCAACATTAAAATTATCATCGATTTTATAACCAACATCTCCTGCAAAATAAGATGCACTAACATCTGTATTAAGTGATTTTCCTAATTGAAAATAAGCTGCAGTATTTATTGAAAATTTTCCAGACTTATATGTTAATCTTGGACCTACAGTTTGCATATTATCTATGGTTTGCTTTTCGCCTGTTAACCCTTCATTTTCAATATATTCAATTCCTGTGTTTAAAGCTAAAAAGCTTAACCCAATTTTATCAAAATCACCATGATACCAAGCATACTGAAAGGTTTTATAACCAGCAGCATTACTATATAAATTATCTATATTAGATTGTGAATCTGAATTTAAAGCAAATCCTACATCTATTTGGTGCTTTTTATTTGGTTTGTATTTAAACAAAAAGGCATCGTGGCTTCTAGCCTGTTGTGCCCAACCAACACTACCGAAAATTCTGTGATCATCATAAACAATTTCTTGACGTCCAAATTTAAAAGACATCGTACTGTCTAATACATATTCTGCCCAAGCTTCATGCAATGCTGTTGCATTGTCATCGCTAGACAATGTACTTACATCTCCCCAAACTCTAACGTTTTGCATTATAAGTTTAAAACGCATTTTGTTATTTACAAAGTCAAAATTTAAACGCGTTCTTTGAGATACAAAGTTCGAACCATCAGCATCTGTATTTAAAAGTGTTCCGAAACCATGTTTATTTTCATAACGTGGTCTTATTTCTGCCGAAACATCAAATTGTTGGGCAAAAGAGTTTATTGCCATTAACGCGGTAATGGTAAAAAAAACTATATATTTTTTCATGTCTTTTATATTTTTAGTCGTCTGATGCTATATCTAAAGCTTCGTCTGTTGGTCTTCCATGTTTATAGAAATCTATCATATAAAGAATAATTCCTGTTACAAATAATGTTGCGCAGATAATTAAAACATAAAAGTGGATTTCTATTTCTTTTTGAACTTCCATGAATTCCATTTTCATTTTACGCTCTAAATATACTTGAGCGACTCCTGCAACTCCAAAAGCAACCGTCATACCAATCATTCCTATATTAGAAAACCAGAATGCCATTCTACCAATAGAACTATCATACAACTTACGTCCAGTCATGTTTGGTAAACTATAACTAATAATCGCTAATACAATCATTGCATAAGCTCCCCAAAAAGCAAGGTGACCATGCATTGCTGTTACTAAAGTTCCGTGTGTGTATAAATTTGTTTGTGGCAATGTGTGTGCAAAACCTAATAATCCAGCACCTACAAAAGATACTATAGCAGCACCAAGTGTCCAGTATAAAGCAAGTTTATTTGGATGTTCTTTTTCTCCTTTTCTATACATGTTTACAGCAAATAATGCCATTGCTAAAAATGCTAAAGGCTCAAGAGCAGAAAAGATTCCACCAACAATTAACCATATTTTATTAACGCCAATATAATAGTAGTGATGTCCTGTTCCTAAAACACCAGATAAAAATGTTAATCCTACAATTACATACAACCATTTTTCAATAACTTCTCTATCTACTCCTGTTAACTTAATTAATAAGAAAGATAAAATACCTCCCATAATAAGTTCCCAAACACCTTCAACCCAAAGGTGAACAACCCACCATCTAAAAAATGAATCTGTTACTTGGCTATCGAATGGCAACATTCCTGGTAAATATAATAATGCTGCAAAAAACAATCCCATAGTTAATACCAACGCTGTAGTGGTTCTACGCTTTCCTTTATATAAAGTTGTTAAAATAATACCTAAGAATAAAAGTACATTTGCAACTACCAAATAATCTAATCCTCTTGGTATTTCAAGAAATTTACGTCCTTCCCAAATATTAAAATGAAATCCTACTATGGCTGCAACGCCTACTAGTGCTAAACTAATAAGTTGTATATAAGCCCATTTTACACTTACTAACTCATGTTGTGCTTCTTCTGGAATAATGTAATAAGCTGCTCCCATAAAACCGGATAACAACCAAACAACTAATAGATTAAGATGAACAGCTTTTGCTGTATTAAAAGGAATAATTTCATGCAGTCCATCGAATCCTGCATGTGCAAATCCCATAATGAAACCATATACTAGCTGAAGTCCGAACAACAGCATAGAAAGGGCAAAAAACCAATACGCTACTTTTTGTGATTTATATTTCATGTGTTTTAGTTTTTAGTTTAGTTTTCATCTTTTGCTAATGGTGAAACAATTGTATCGAATCCGTTTAAATCAATATCATCTATCCAATCGAAAAAGGCAATTAAGTCTAATGCTTCTTCTGCTGAAAAGCCATAAGCCACCATTTTTCTTCCGTTTGGTTGCCATGCTACTGGAGACATTAGTACAGCTTTAATGTAGCCTTTACCTCTACGATCGATTACTTTAGTTAGTTCTGGAGCATAATAACCACCTTCGCCTAAAAGCGTATGGCAACCCATACAATTATTTTTTTCCCAAAGTACTTTTCCTCTAACCACAGCTTCTGTAATATTTTCGTGGTTAGTTTGATCTTGTGCTTTACTAAAGGAGAAAATGGTAAGTCCTATAAATATTAGGAAAGTGACTACAGTTCCACCAAGAAAAAAAGCACGTGCTTGTTTTTTTGATAACATATTATTGAGTTTTGATTAGTATTATTTTTTGTTTGTTAATTTTAGAATAGTTTCTAATGTTTCTTTATTATCGACACCTAACCCTTCTTGTTGGTGCTCTAATTCTCCATCGTTATTAAACACACTTATAATATTAGAGTGCGAAAAATCTATAGGTGAAATCTCTTTATATTTTACAGATAATACGTTAGCAAATTCTCTTACGCTACTTTCTGTACCTTGTAAAAAGCTCCATTGCTCATCGTTCATAACATTTTCTATAGCAAATGCTTTTAAACGTTCTGGAGTGTCTGTTTCTGGATCGATACTTATCAATACAAATTGCATGTTTTTAATATTCTCATCAGGAATTTTTGATTCAATACTTCGCATATCTGCAACTAGTCTTGGGCAAGCTGCTTTACAAGACGTATAAATCATGACCATAACTAAGGTTTTTCCTTTTAATTCTTTAAGCTGAATTTCCTCACCTTCTTCTGTACGCCATTTACTCGTTAGGTTGAATATAGATTCTTCAGAAATTTCTGTATCTATCAATTTTTCTGAAGCGTTTTCTATTGCTTTCAAATCCATTTTACAAACAGAACAACTTCCTGGCTCGCTATAGGTTTTATTGCCTTCGCATTGCATTGGACATTGATAAACTGCTAGTTCATTTCCAGAATTATTTGATGTATCTGTTTTACATGAAGCCAATGTTATGAGCAACAAAAACACACTTGCAATTACTTTTAATTGTTTCATTTTTTTATTTTTTTATTTTTTAATATCTTGAACACATCTAAAGCCTAAGTTTTTCATAGAATACTTTGCTTTTAAACTTCCGCGAATAGCATAACGCATAAAAGCAGCATAATTCATTAAATCTGTAGCATTAATTGCTGCACTTCCGCAGAATAGATTACTATCTTTATCTACGTCTTTTCGAGATTCTCCTGTAATTAATACAGAATTAAAATCTTGAGTCCACTCCCAAACCAAACCATGTAAATCGTAAACTCCCCAAACATTTTTAGGTGTTTCGCCTACTCGGTTTTCTTTAGTTTTTGGTGCTTCATACCAAGCTAAAATTTTTTGATTATAAGAAGCTTTAACTCGTGCATCTTTTGTTGTTTCATCTGCCATTGCTGCATATTCCCATTCATCTATTGTTGGTAATCGTTTGCCTTGGCATTCGCAATAAGATTTGGCTGCAAACCATGAAACATAAGTAATTGGGCTATTAGCATTAATTGATTCATTAATTTTAATGTCATTTTTCCAATTAGATAAATAGCTTTCATCTGCAAATAATTTTATTACTTTAGACTTTTTCCATTTAGGATATTTTACAACAAACTGCTCGTACTCCTTTGTGGTTACTGGATAAATATCCATTTTAAAATCTTTGACTTCAACTACTGCTGAATCTCGACCGTATAAAGGCAAATACCTACTTCCTTCTATTAAAACCATGTCTTTAGTCTGCCCAAAAGAAATGAATTGAGAGATTAAACAAAGTAAAAACAAGCTAAAGACTTTGGTTTTCATATGTATTAATAATTAACTATTAGTGACCGTTTTTTACTTGCTCTACTTGAGATTTGGTAACATTAGTTTTATTATTTCCCCAAGAATTATAGATGTAAGTCATAACATCTGCAATTTCATCGGAACTAATAGACTGTCTAGTCATGACACTATTGTATTTTTTACCATTAACTGTAATCTCTCCTGTTTTACCTTTTAACACAATACCAATTGCACGATTTACATCAGCATTTAAGTAATCTGATTTCGCTAAAGGAGGAAATGCATTTGGTATCCCTTGTCCTTCTGCTTGGTGACAAGCGAAACAGGTTTGCATATAGACTTGTTTTCCAAGCTCCATCTGTTCTTCTAAACTCTTTTTAGCAGTAGAAACAACTTCTTTTTTATCATCTTCTGGCATCGTTTGTATTCCTCCGCCTTCAGGTTGATAAATTCCTTCTTGAACAACACCAGAATAAATCTTCTTATCTTCTTCTCCTTCAACCTTAAGCATACCTAACGCACCTTTATTAAATGCTCTAAAAATAGAGTGATCTACTAAAATAAAAGTTCCTGGAACATCTACTCTAAACTCTACAATAGCTGCTCCACCTGCAGGAACTAAAGTTGTTTGTACATTTTCATTAATCGTACTACCACCTTCAACATGTACTTTATCGAATATTTCGCCAATAACATGAAATGAAGACACTAAGTTTGGTCCACCATTACCTACATAAAGTCTTACTGTTTCTCCAACTTTTGCAGTAATTGCATTATCGCCTGTTAAAGCACCAACACTACCATTAAATACTACGTAATCTGCATCTTCATCAACCGCTTTTTGCATATCGAAAGGTTGTAGACCTGGATCTCCATTTTCTCCTTTGGTATAGAAATCACCTTGCATGATATAATATTCTTTATCAACTGGAGGTAAACCACCTTCTGGCTCTACTAAAATTAGTCCATACATTCCATTAGCTATATGCATACCTACAGGTGCAGTTGCACAGTGATACACATATAAACCAGGATTTAACGTTTTAAAACTGAATGTTTTCTCATGACCTGGAGCCACAAAAGAAGATGTTGCTCCACCTCCTGGGCCAGTTACAGCATGTAAATCGATATTATGAGGCAACTTATTATCTGGATGGTTAGATAAAGTAAATTCTACTTCATCACCAACTCTAGTTCTAATAAAACTTCCTGGAACAGAGCCTCCAAATGTCCAATAGTTATAAGTTGTTCCATCTGTCATGGTTCCAACTTGTTCAAGAATTTCCATATTAACAATTAGTTTTTTGGCTTTACGTCTTCCAACAGGAGTTGGCACGTGTGGTGCAGAAGTTAATTCTGCATTCATTTCTCTACTAACTGAAATCTCTGAGGTTTCTAAATGTGACATTTTGTTGTCTTTTTTACAAGATGTAAAAAAAAGCATTCCAAGTATTATAGTACTTAGCAATAAATTTACTTGTTTCATTTTAATTCTGGTTTTAGTGTGTTTCTTAGCTCTGCCTTAATTCGGACAAAAGAGTCCTAGTTTATAAACAAAAGTACTTGAGATTCATTAGGTAAAAGATGATATTTATCATAGAATGAAATAATTATTCTTATTATATTTCTGTTAAATAATTAGAAATGAAAAGAATATTATTACCTACAGATTTCTCAAAAAACTCAAAAAATGCTATAGATTATGCTATGGCATTATGTAAAAAATGGGAATGCACTTTCTATATATTAAACGTACAAAAACAATCGGAATTTATACTTGACGATTTAATAGCTGCGCCAGCAAACTCTTCGGTACACACTGCAATTGCAAAAGATAACAAAGAGGAGTTGAATTGTTTTTTATCAAAAATTAAAAAACTTAACACAAACAAAAACTTCACTTTTAAGCCGCTTTTTGACTTTGATAGTCTTACTAATGCAATAAACCAAGTTGTTACTGCTAAAGAAATAGATTTAGTAATTATGGGAACAAATGGTGTGACTGGAGCAAAAGAAACTGTATTTGGTAGCAATACATTAAATGTTATTAGAAAAGTAAATTGTCCAATTTTAACTATACCAGAAAATCATAAGTTTTCTACTATAGAATCTATATTGTTTTCTACTGAGGATTGTAAAGATTTTAATAAAGATGGAATTAAACCTTTAACAGATATTTTATCGGTTTTTAAAGCTGAATTAAGCGTTTTAGATTTAGATTTTGCTAATTATCCTGAAGTACAAGACAATCATACTAAATGTTTAACAAATCTATTTAACGAACAACCATTTAAATATTACAGTGTTACGCAAGTGCCAAGCATAATGGTGATTAGTACAATTACTCAAATTCACAATTATAATATTCATGCGCTATTTATAGAAGCTAAGTCGTTTTTTGAACGTTTTCTATTTGGATCTAATGTAGACGAAATAAGTTATAATTCTACCTTACCATTACTTATATTACGCAAGTAATGGTAAGGTAAATTTATTGTACTATAAGTAAATTATTATCCTTTAAGCTTTTAAGTAACGTTTTAGTATAATCTTTTATATTTCTCTTACTTTTAGGAGATTTAGTTACTTCAATATTTCCTTGCCATAATAATTCGCGTTCTTTTCCTGGGCAAATGCAATACAAAGTCGTCTCAGTAAAATAAATTACGTAATGCTCTGGTTCTTGTTTAAAAAACAACTTCTGATTTCCATAATAGTAATTGTCGAATGTTTTGTGTTGTCCTGTTTCTAAAGCATCATAGATGGATATTAAAGCGACTTTAGTTTCTTGACCTGTTACTTTAGTTAACAAGATAGCATCGAAACCAGCTTCTAACAATTGAGATTCTAAAGCATTTAATTCTTCTATTGTTTGTTTTCTATTAGTAAAAGAGGTCTCGAAAAAATCGACACTTTTAACACCTATAATATTATTTTTCTCTAAAGCTTTAGCTATTTTTTTTTCGAAACCTCTTCGCAATTCTTTATCTGCCGTCATGCCAATTACTAGCACTTTATTGGCTTCAAAAGTATAGGTTTCTGGATTTTTATATTCGTTTACTAATCTACTCGACGAGCAACTAGAGCAAAATATAATAATTAAAAATGCAGTTGTAATTAATTTATTCATCTTCCTATTAATTTAATAAGCGTTTACTTTTATTAGCTTTCATTATGTTTTTTATTAGAATATAAATTCGTTTTTTTAATGTTTTGAATTCTGTATTAAAGGCTATAGCTTCAAACATAATTTTATAGTGCTCTTCCTTATAATCCTCTAATTCGTTAGGTACTTTAACATCATCTAAAAGTAATTGCAGCTCATTTTTATGATTTTCTACTTTAAAAAGTAAAGGTTTTAGTTCTTTCTTTAATAAAACAAGCTCTGTTGCAATAGCTTTGCTTTGTT
Source organism: Lacinutrix sp. Bg11-31 (assembly GCF_002831665.1). Lineage (NCBI taxonomy): Bacteria > Pseudomonadati > Bacteroidota > Flavobacteriia > Flavobacteriales > Flavobacteriaceae > Lacinutrix > Lacinutrix sp. Bg11-31. The sequence continues at coordinate 650,053 of NZ_CP025118.1, read as the reverse complement.
CAAAAGTTTTTTCTGAAATTAAATCTAAAGTATGCTCCTTAATTAATTCGTTTAAAAAATCTAATTCATCTCTTTTAAATAAAAGTTGCGATATGCAGGTAAGCGAATCTTGATGAAGATCTTCTGGATTGTGAAATTTGATAAATTTTAAATGTGTATGTACTCTTTTCATAACTTTAAGATATTAAATTATTATGCCATAGTTTCTATAAGAGAATCTTCTTAAATTTTTACTAGTGCTATAACTTTTTATTTATTGGGATTAATAATTTCTTATTAGCATAAAATTACATTTCAAAGTCAACAATTAAAATGATAATAATCAGTTTTTATTTTTATATTTAAAGTTTTAATTCCTTGATTTCATACATTTTAGGAATTGTAGTTTTCCAGTGGAATGTATCTTTAATTTTTACTCGAAAACTATCTAAGGCTGTAGGTTCTCCATGAACTAAAAAAATCTCAGTTGGAGCGTTTTCAATGTCTAGCATCCAATCTAATAATCCACTTTGATCTGCGTGAGCCGAAAGACTTTCTATGTGCTCTACTTCTGCTTTTACATCGTGCCATTTACCAAAAAATTTAAGCTCGTGCGCACCTTCTAATAGTTGTCTACCTCGAGTACCTTCGGCTTGATAACCAACTAATAAAATAGTAGTTGTAGGGTTATCTATTAATTGTTTTAAATACGTTAAAACGCGCCCACCTGTTACCATACCACTACCTGCAATTACTATTTTAGGACGTGGATCGTCTATTGTTTTCCAGGTATCTTTGTAAGATGTAATTATATTCATCCTATCTTGCATGGCTATAAACTCCTTCCTAGGTATTTTATGCCAATCTGGAAAACGCTCAAAAACAGAGAGCACATTATTACCCATTGGGCTATCTATAAATATAGGAATATTAGGAATTTTATTCTCCTTATATAGTTTCCAAAGAATAAACATTAACGTTTGTAAACGTTCCACAGCAAAAGATGGAATAATTAAATTACCTCGATTATATATCGTTTTATTTATAAGTTCTACCAGCTTTTGTGTCGTGCTTTCTTTTGGATGCAATTTGTTACCGTAAGTACTTTCTATAAAAAGATAATCGGCTTTTGTTGGTTTTTCTGGTGCTTCAAGAAGTAAATCATCAGTTCTTCCTATGTCGCCAGAAAACACAAACATTTTGCTATATATTTCTAATTCTATAAAGGTCGCGCCAATTATGTGTCCATTAAATTTAAAACGGTATCTTATATTTTCACTTAGCTTATGCCATTGGTCTTTCTCAACGGCTTTCATTTTGTTTATAGTAATTTCAGCATCTTTTATTGTGTAAAATGGTTTTGCAGGACTGTGTTTTGTGTAGCCTTCTTTATTAGCACGCACAGCCTCTTCTTCATTTATCTTGGCACTATCTTTTAAAATAATTTCTGTTATTGCTAAGGTTGGTGCTGTCCCAATAATTTTCCCATCAAAACCTTGTTTTACTAAACGTGGTAAATAGCCAGTATGATCTAAATGGCCATGTGTTAATAATACAACGTCTATATTTGGAACTTCGAATGCAAGTTGCTGCCAGTTTTGTTCTCTTAATTCTTTTAAACCTTGAAACATACCACAATCTATCATAAGGTTTAACTCTGGAGTTTCAATTACATATTTTGAGCCTGTAACCGTTCCTGAAGCTCCTAAGAAATGAATTTTTACTGTTTCCATTATTACTATTATTTACTACAAAGTAGATTGATTTCGTTTAAAATTTTTTCTTTTCTTTTTTCTGAAACTCCCAAATGATCCAAGTAAAAATTATCCTTAATTAATTGTCTACAGAGTACAATATCTCTACTTAACAAAAATTGCTTTTCCCTGTTTGTTAACAAAGTAGAAACTGTAACTGGATATAATCCTAAACGATCTATTCTATCTTTTAGCCCATTACCTAAAGGATAATCCCAGCTTAGAAGCTGCAGACCACAACACTTACCATAAGTAATCGCATCTTTAGTAAATTGTGTATTGGTGACTACCCAACCCTCGTTAGGATAATTGTTTGTATTCTTATAGTTTTTAACAACATCTTGATATCTTGAGTTTATATATAAAGGAATTTTTACGTTACATTTAGTAGACCTATCGCTATGAAATTTACATTCGGCAATAATATACTGATCCTTTTTTTTTGCTATAACATCAATTTCATGTGTCACACATTTTCCTTGTAAAATTGCTCCAACAACAACCTCGTATCCCGAATATTCAAGTATAGATGCAATAAATCGCTCAAAAGGAAAGCCCGTTGGCCCTAATTCGTAAATGGCTTTTTTAAGTTTATATTTTGAAGCATAGATGTTTTTCTTTTTTTTAAGCAAAGAAAAAGCACGATTGTAAATTTCTTTGGTCGAAATGCCTTGATATAATTCATCTCTAACAACATTAATAATATGAGAAACGGTATCCTCGTCTGCACCACTTCGTCGTAATGAGTTTTTTAATTTTTCGATTGAAAATTTCACACGTTCTCCCGAAGCTTTAATAATTTCAATATCTATATCTTTCATTATATAATTTTAAAGTCTTGCAATTCGTTCTTCTGAAGGAATAACTAAAAAAGGCACATTAGTATGATACACCATTTTATTAATGATTGGTTTAAATAAGAGGTTTTCAAAAAAGCTATGCTTATTATGAATCATCACCAAAAAATTAATTTTTTTATTAATTTGAAAAGTCTCAATAACGTCTATTAAATCTTGATCTTCACCTAAATGAAATTCGTGCACATTATCTATAAAAAACGCGTCCAAAAACACCTTAACTCGTTTTTGATTTTCTTCTAACGGAACATGGTAATAAGCATTTAAAAAATGTAATTTAGAACCATGTAAACTACATATTTCTCTAACAAATTCTAAATATCTATTAGATTTTTCAACCTTATAATCTGTTGGAAATAATATCTCTTTGGGTTGTTGGTATTTATAACCAGATGGAACAGCAATTACAGGGCATTTTATTTTTTTAATAGCATACATGGTATTCGAACCTAAAAATATTTCTTTAGCTCCTGTTGCTCCTTTGGTTCCCATAATTACTAAATCTATATCATTTTCTTCTATAAGTTCTTTCATTTCTGGAACTAATAAATTGAAAGCTGATATAGAAGTAAATGTATGTTTGTTATTACTAAACTCTTTCTTAATGCTTTCTTCTGTTTTTTTAAAATTGAGATTAATATTTTCTTTTTCAATTTCAAAAATTTTCAATGCAGCGTAACTATCTGCTATGTTTCCAGCATATATGGCTGTTGGTGTATAGGCATGAAGAAAATAAAATTTACATTCAATATCTTTAAACAATTGTACTGCATAAGAAATTGCACTAGATGCGTTATCCGAAAAATCTGTTGGTAGTAAAATGCGTTTCATCTATTAATAATTTAAAGTTATTCTCTACGTAAATTTTGCAGCACGAGAAATGGAATTTTAATCTCTAATCCTATTTTTTCTATTGTGGAATGGTAAAGTATATCTTCAAGATAAGAGTGTCTTTGATTTACCATAACTAATAAATCTATGCTTTGTTCTTTAATTATTTTATTAATGGTTTCTGTAACGTTATCTTCTTGTACTTGTTTAAAGACAAACTTATTATCGTCGAAACAACAATCTAAAAAAGCTTGATTATCTTGTTGTCTATGAGACAATTGCTTAGATTTAGACACATACAACATGTTAATTGTAGACACATAATTCATAGCAATACTACTCACTAATTTAAGCTCTCTTCGTTTAAAAGGAATAATATAATCTGTAGGAAATAATATGTTTTCAGGATGCATGTCATGATACGTAACTGGTACTGCTAACACAGGGCATTGTACGTATTTAATTACTTTTATGGTATTACTACCAAAGATCATTTTAGGATTGTTTGTTGCTCCTTTGGTTCCCATAATTACCACATCTATATTCTCACTATCCACAAAGTCATTAATAACATCTACGATACTACCAAATCTTGATAGTCTATTATAAACATGTCTTGGGTTAGGAGAAAGTTCAAGCATTTCTGCTATTACTTTTTGTAATTTTCTGTCGACATTTTGCTGTACTTTTTCTTTATATTCTTCAAAATAATCTTTGGACATTTCGGTTGTATTCTCATAAACTTCATCTGCAAATGCATGAATTATGGTAATTTCACATTTGTCATATTTAAATAACTCCAAAGCATATTTAATAGCATTTGTAGCTGTTTCAGAAAAATCTGTAGAAATAAGTATCTTTTTCATATTGGTTTAGAAGTAATGATTAACATACTCAAAACTATAATAGATACTTGACAATTAAAATGATATATATCAGTTAATAAAAATGCTATTCATGTAAAACCAAAAATGGGATTTTGGTATGATAACTCATCTTAACAACAGATGGTTTAAAGAGAAGCATCTCGAAAAAATTAAGATTTTTAGCTATTATTGCAACCATATCTATATGCATAGAATCTATAAATTCTTGTAATCCTTCTTGAAAATTTTGATGATTTACTCTATGAAAACTACTTGTAGTGTCTTTAAAATAACCTTTTAAATAGCCTCTATTCTTATGCTGAAATTGTGTTAAAGTAACTTTTGGGTTTACAATTCTAATAATTTTTATGCTAGAGTTATGCAAATTACAAATTGTGGTTAAAGTATCTAAAACCTTGCTTTTATAAATAGAATTATAGTCTGTTGGAAACGCAATATTTACTGGAACAGAGAACTTTGCATTTTTAGGTATAACTAAAACAGGGCATTGAATTTTTGTAATTACAGATTGTGCATGCGTACCAATAATTTTATTTTCACTTGCTGAAAAACCTTGTGTTCCCATGACAATTAAGTCTATCTCATACTTATTTACTAATTGCTTTATGCCTTCAATAAAACTGGTTTCTATATAATCTATAACAATATTAGAGGTCTTTAATGAAGAAGTCTCTAACATTTTTTTTCTGTTGTTTTGTAAAGTCTCAATAACCTGATTCTCTGGAGACATCTCACCTGTTATATAACTATTTAAAGCCTCGAATGCTGGTGGTAATATATCTGGATGCTCTATGTGCGCCAACACATAATTAACCTCATAATTGCCAAAAAAAGCTAGTGCAAATTGCGAAGCATTCCAGGCATTTTCTGAAAAGTCTGTTGGAATTAAAATATTCTTCATTATTAATACTATTACTACATATTTTTTTTAGAAATATGCTGTAAACAAAAGTATTAAGCCCTTTTATATTAAATAATGATAAATATCATTAAACCATAATTATTCTACATTTTCTAATGCTTCTAGATCAAGAATTTTAATATTACGCCCTTCAATCTCTATATAATTATCTTTTTTAAATCCTGATAGCGTTCGTATTAGACTTTCTGTTGCTATACCTGCAACACTTGCTAAATCGTATCGAGAAATTTTAATAGCCTCTTCCGGTTTTTTATTTAAAATTTTAGCAAATTGTAGAATTGTTTGTGCTGTTTTTTTTCGAACAGAACTGTATGCCATTTGTAGTAATTGGTCTTTAATTTCAGAAATATTATCTGTTAAAACATTCATAAGTTCTATAGAGACATTTTGGCTTTTACCTAGAACCTCTTTTAAACGCAATTTAGAAATACTTGTTAGTTCTACATTTTCTACTGCAGTGGCAGATTCTTGATAAGGTATGGTATCAATAAACGAGGTGAAACCAAGAAAATCATCAGCCTTATGCAATGCTGTAATTAATTCTTTACCACTCTCATCTATTCTATGGCTTTTTACAACGCCTTTGATAATTAAATAAACATTATTAGAATGTGAACCTTCTTTATATATAGCTTCTCCTTTAGAAAAATTATACTGCTTCCCATTATCATCAAAAAAATTCTTAAGCTCGTTAAGACTTCTTAAACTGTCTTTGCCGTTAGTGTCTTTTGTTTTAGAATCTTCGCTAATTATTTTAGCTAAAATTTGCGATTTTGCTAATCTGCTTTCAATAGCACTTACTAACTCTTCTTCCTCAAAAGGCTTGGTAAGATAATCGTCTGCACCTAAATCCATTCCTCTTCGTATTTCTTTATGTTCGGTTTTAGCTGAAAGAAATATAAATGGGATATGCTTAGTTTTTTCGTTATTAGATACAGCTTCCAATACACCATAACCGTCAGTTTCAGGCATCATAATATCGCAAACTATAAGGTCTGGAATATGAAGATTGGCTTGCTCAATTCCTAATTTACCATTAGCAGCAGTTAAAACTTTATAGTTGGAAAGTTCTAAAAGCTCTGCTGTATTTTCACGTAATGCCAAGTCGTCTTCAATTAACAATAATGTTCGCATACTTTTTATTTTATAATGTTTACAGGAATTGTTACAGTAAACGTAGTTCCTTTATTCTCTTTACTTATAAAGGTAATATTACCTCCTAAATTTTCTAAGTGGCTTTTTACTATATTTAAACCAATACCTGTTCCTTGTGTTAAAAGCGCATTTTCTGCTCTAAAATATCTATTAAATAAAAACTTTTGTTCTTGTTCTGGAATGCCAATTCCAAAATCTATAATACTAATTTTTAAACCTTCTTTTTCAACCCAAACTTCTACTTCTATTTTGGTATTTTCAGGAGAGTATTTTATTGCATTATTAATTAAATTGGTAAGCATTAGCTCAAGAATTTTTTCATCGAAATCCAATACAATATCATCAATAGCGTCTGGATATATAATAGTTTGCCCTTCTTTTAAAAGCATATTAGCATCGTAAATTACTTCATTTACTACTTTACTTAATGAAAATGTTGAAAATTTATAATTTACTTTCCCACTTTCTAAACGTTCTATGGATAAAAAATCATTAATAATATTATTAAGATATTTTACTTTATTCTGTATTGTATTTATGTGTTTTTCTCGTTTTTTTTGTTGCTCACTTTCTGTATATTTACCTATTAATATTGACGAGGTTAAAATACCACTTAATGGTGTTTTAAACTCGTGAGAAACCAAAGACAAAAACTTAGTTTTAAGCTCATTAAGCTCTTTTTCTACGTGCAAAGCCTCTTGTAATTGTTGTGTTCGCTCTTCTACAGTTTTTTCTAATCTTTCGGTATAGTTTACGCGTTCTGTAATATCAAGTATAATAGCAATTAAGGTGTCTCTATCACTAGATCTCGAACGCTGTAAGTGTATTTCTACAGGGTATTGACTGCCATCTTTTCTTTGATGGATGGTATTAAATTTTATTTTAATCTCTGTACCATCTAAAAGTGGTTGAATTGCATCTTTAAACTGAACTTCATTTAAGTTCGGTTTAATATCTATTGGTGTTAATTGCCTTAACTCTTCAAGACTATAGCCAATATTTTTTATTGCACCTGCATTAACGTTTAAAAATTTTAATGTTTGTGTGTCAAATATAAAAATTTCGTTTAATGATTCATTAAAAATATTGGCCCAATGTTTTAGGTCTTCTTCGGCCTTTTTACGCACTGTAATATCTATTATCAATGCCATAACATAATCGTTATCGTAAATAGTAAAAGGGTTTAAACCTGCTTCTACAGGAAAAGTAGACCCATCTTTTCTTAATCCATACAAATTTCTGCCATGTCCCATTTGGCGTTTATCACTATGCTCTAAAAAAGTCTCGACATGTTTTGAGTGGTTATGATGGTACTTTTGTGGAATTAATATGTCTAAAGGTTTACCAATAAGCTCATCTTCTTCATAACCAAATAAGGTGTTTGAAGATTTATTGGTGGCAACAATAACTTGCCTACTGTTTACCACAACAATACCTTCTGAAACAGCTTCAGAAAGAGTTTTAAAAACGTTACTCGTCTTTTTGAAAATTTCCATAAGTAAAGATAAGTATTTTTTAACTCTATTAAATACTGATAAATATCATTTCTATATTATAAAACTGATATTACATTTACAGCAAGCAAACTAGTTATAATGACACATGTAGAAAAACCAGATATCGTTTTTTATCAAAGTTTAGGTGAATTATTTTATGCAATAGCAGCTTCGGATAAAACAGTTAAAGCTGAAGAATATGAAGCATTACTAAAAATGGTTTTATTAGAATGGAAAATTTATGAAAACATACATGAATTCTACGATGAAGCTGCAGGCTATCAAATGGAATTTGTTTTTAAATGGTTTGATTATGAACATATGGATGCACAAGACTCCTTTAAAAATTTCTGCGAATATGCACGAAAAAACTCAAAACTGTTTACAAAAAATATTATAAAACTTATTCTTAAAACAACAGAATCTATTGCAAGTGCTTTCGCTTCAAAAAACAAAAGCGAACTTATTATGCTTGCTCAATTACAGATACTATTTAAAGAACTAAGTTCTAAGAATGAATTATTTTAAAAAACAATTAGATAATACCTTTATTAAATAATTTAACAGTAATAATAGAATGAAACACCTCATAATTATTTTAGTTCTCGCTCTTGTTTTTAGTTGTAAAACAGATACTAAAGAAGAAAAAACAGAAATAGTAGAAGATACAATAGAGCTGTATGAAGAAAAAGTAGATTCTACAGTTATTAGCACACCAGATATTATACAAGATAAATCTATTGCTATAGAATTAAAACAGAATAAACTTATTGAGAAAGAAGATGAAAGGCAATCTCTTGAGTCGTTAATTATTGAAAAAAAATATTTAAAAGAAAAAGAAGGCTATTCTATAGACTTTACTTATCCACTACTTAATGAAAAGCAAAATCTTAAATATGCGAATTTTAACGATTACATAAATGATTATTATGTTGATATAACTGGAACTGAAGCAGCTATTTTAAAAAGTAAGGCACTATGTGATAGTATAGCATTATTAAAGTTTAAAGAAAACCGATTAATTAATTATAAAATTTATAATGTTAATGACGATTTGGTGAGTGTTGTTTTTTACAAAGAAAATTTTTACTCTGGCACGTTACATCCAAGCTATTCTTTCGATTGCGTGAATTTTGATTTAAATAGAGGTGTATTTATGACTTATGAAGACTTCTTTTTAGAAGGCACAGAAGAAGAGTTTAGAGCGTTAATAAACGAAGAGATAAATAGTAAAATAAGCAAAGGAGAACTCTTTTACGATTGTTGGGAACTCTCTCAAGACGATTTTTTCGAGCATAAAAACAATTTTGTTTTAAACGAAACTTATGTAGAGTATTATTTTGATGATTGCCTAATGTGTCCATCTTACACAGGAAGTTACTCTGTAGAGATTCCTTTAGTAAAATTACTATCTGTTATTAAGAAATACGATTTAAACCCATTAGTATTCTAAAATGAGATTATTTGGTGTTATATATGCAATAATATATCTGCTATTTTTAGCAGTAATGTTTTTATTGCCATTATTTTCTTTTCAAGGGTATTCTATTATTGAAAATTCGGTTAGCGAACTTGGAAGCCAAAATGCTCCTGGTAATTGGATTGCTAATAGTGTAATTATTTTACTTGGTACTGCTACATTTTTTCTTGGCATAAAGACATTAAAAACTAACGTGTTGCAAAACATTGGATTGTTTTTCTTTTGCTTCTCATTTATACTAACTGGTATTTTTGAAATGGCAGGACCTTTTTACAAGATTTATAATTATAATTACACGCAAGATGCTTTTCATTCTATGTTTTCAAGCATAACTGGCTTTGCTTTTTGCTTATTTTGTTTGCTCTTTTTACTCGTTTTAAAAGAAACTAATGATAAAATTAAAACCATATTAATGTTTTTACTCGCTTTAGTTTCATCTTATTTAATGCTCGAGTTTCCAGAGTATAAAGGATTAACGCAACGCATTCTTTTTATTGGTGCTTTTAGTTGGCTGTTTTATGCTTTAATTGACTTTAAAAGAAAAGAAAAACTGCTAGATTTACAAAAAGAAAGAAGGTTATATTAAATAAATAAAACACTTAATAAATAATGAAAAACAACTTTAATTCTATTATAGATAGTGATACACCAGTTTTAGTCGACTTTTTTGCAGAATGGTGTGGCCCTTGTAAAGCCTTGGCTCCTATTTTAAAACAAGTAAAAGAAAATTTAGGCGACAGTGTGAAAATTATAAAAATTGATGTCGATAAGAATAAAGCATTGGCATCAAAATACAATGTTCGAGGTGTACCAACACTATTACTTTTTAAGAATAAAAAACAAATTTGGAGGCAATCTGGAGTATTACAAAAGGACGTCATTATCAACGTTATTAACGCACACAAGTAATGAAAGAAATTAACAAGTACATAGACCATACATTATTAAAGCCAACTGCGACGCGAGATGATATTCTAAAACTTTGTGATGAAGCTAAACAATACAATTTCTATTCGGTTTGTGTTAATAGTTATTGGGTAACCTGTGCTTTTAATGCCTTAAAAAACTCTAAAATTAAAGTCTGTGCAACAGTTGGTTTTCCTTTAGGTGCAGCCTCAACAAAAGCAAAAATTGAAGAAGCTAAAAAAGCAATTAAAGATGGCGCAGACGAAATTGAAATGGTCATGAATATTGGTCTCTTTAAATCTGAATTAACAAAAGAAGTACGTCGTGATATATCTGCAGTAAAAAAAGCAATAGGAGATCACATTCTAAAAGTAATAATTGAAACCTGTTATTTAAATAAATATGAAATTAGAATTGTTTGCGACATTTGTAAAATGGCTAATGCAGATTATATTAAAACATCAACTGGCTTTGGTAGCAATGGCGCACAATTAAAAGACATACAAATGATTCGTTCTGCAATAGGAGACAATACAAAAATTAAAGCATCAGGAGGTATTTATAATAAAGAAGAAGCTGTTTCATTTATTCATGCTGGAGCAGATAGAATTGGCACTACAAAAGGAATTGACATCGTTTTTTCTGCTAAAGAAAAAGAATTATAAGTGCTCAAAAAAAGTTGTTGAATTTGTTATTATTATAGTACGATCAAGAACCTCAAAAAAAACGAATAGTTCACGATTTATAATAGAATGATTAATGTCATTTTAATCATTAATTATTTGTTGTTATTTTATCAAAAATGAATAATTAAAATGCACTCAAAAATTATAGTTATACTTCTTATTTTCGCTACATTTTCTTGTTCTAAAAATGAAGAAAAAATCCTTCCGAAAAAAAGAACAATTACAGAATCTGTTTATACATCTGCAACAATACAGCCAGACAGCTTATATAAAGTTTATGCTGCTGTTGCTGGATTATTAGATAAAAACATGGTTGAAGAAGGCGCAATAGTTTCTAAAAACCAACCTATTATTCAAGTTATAAATAACACACCAAAACTTAATACAGATAACGCAAAACTAGCTTTAGACTTTGCTAAAGAAAATTATAGTGGTAGTACAGCAATTTTAGATGCTATTAAAGATGAAATTAGTGCAGTTAAACTTAGTTTAAGTAACGATTCTATTAATTTTTACAGACAAAAAAATTTATGGGAACAAAAAATTGGTTCTAAAGTGCAACTCGACACTAAAAAATTAACCTACGAACTCTCTCAAAACAACTTAAAATTATTAGTTAGCAAATATAATCGCACAAAAAAAGAGCTTCAAAATGCTGTGAATAGGGCAAATAATAATTATAAATCTTCACTAATTACAACTAAAGATTTCACAGTAACAAGTGCTATAAATGGTAAAATTTACGCGCTATATAAAGAATCTGGTGAGATTGTAAATACAATAGAACCATTGGCTGCAATAGGTAGCGCTAAAAATTTTTTAATTAAATTATTGGTTGACGAAGTAGATATTGTAAAAATTAACAAAGGACAAAAAACACTCATTACTTTAGACGCTTATGCTAATGAAATTTTTACTGGGAAAATATCAAAAATCTATCCTCAAAAAGACGAACGCAATCAAACCTTTACACTAGAAGCTATTTTCGATATGCCACCAAAAACGTTATATCCAGGATTATCTGGTGAAGCAAATATTATTATTTTACAGAAAGAAAATGCTTTAACTATTCCTAAAAGTTATCTCATAGAAAATAATAAAGTTAAAACTGACAATGGTATTATTACTATTGAAACAGGTTTATTAAACATGGAATTTATTGAAGTACTTTCGGGAGTTACAGCAAAAACATACCTCTATAAACCAACAGAATGATTAACTGGAAAGTTATATTAAATATTGCCAAAACGCACTTGTTAACTAAAATCAAACAAACGTTAACAGCTGCACTTGGTGTAACTTTTGGTATTTGCGCATACATTACTTTGGTTTCGTTTATGACTGGTTTAAACTCCATGTTGGATGATTTAATATTAAATCAAACACCACATATTCACATTTACAATGAGATCGAACCTACAAAAAAACAACCCATTTCTTTATATACTGATTTTGAAAATAGCATAAACATTATCCATTCCATAAAACCAAAACACACTCAAAAGAAAATCCATAATGCAGTACCAATTATTTCTTATTTAAAGAAAAACGAAAATGTACTTGGCGTACTTCCACAAATAAAAACACAAATATTTTATATCGCTGGACCTATTGAATTAGGTGGTAATTTAATAGGAATACAACCTGTTGAAGAAGCAACCTATTTTAATATGAGTGATTATATTGTTGAAGGCTCAGCAGAAGCTTTACAAAACACCGATAACAGTATTTTATTGGGTATTGGTATTGCCAATAAAATGGCTTTAAAAGTTGGCGACCGCGTACAAGTTAGCCCAATAAATGGTGGTCTATTTCCTTTAAAAATTGTAGGATTTTACCAAAGTGGTATTGCAGATTTGGATGCAATACAAAGCTTTACAAATATTAAAACAGTACAGCGTATTTTAGGTGAAACACAAAATTATATTACAGATATTAATGTAAAACTGCATGATATTGATAAAGCTTTACCACTATCTAAAAAAATTGAAAAGCAATTTAACCTAACAGCTATAGATATTAATACGGCAAATGCCCAATTTGAAACTGGTACAAACATTAGAAACCTTATTACTTATGCTGTTTCCTTAACATTGCTTATTGTTGCTGGTTTTGGAATTTATAATATTTTAAACATGCTTATTTATGAAAAAATGAATGATATTGCCATTTTAAAAGCTACAGGTTTTTCTGGTAAAGATGTTCAGCTTATTTTTATGAGCCAAGCGATGATAATTGGTTTTGTTGGTGGTGTTTTAGGCTTATTATTAGGTTTAATTTTTACTAACATAATAAACACTATTCCGTTTAAAACGGAAGCACTACCTACAGTAGAAACTTACCCAATAGACTTTAACATATGGTACTATATTATTGGTTTTACGTTTGCTATTATTTCTACCTTTTTAGCAGGTTACTTACCATCTAAAAAAGCAAAAAAAATAGATCCTATAGAAATTATAAGAGGCCAATAACATGAAAACTATTCTTGAAGCAAGACATATAAATAAGTTTTTTAGAAAGCCTGTAGAATTTCATGTGCTTAAAGATATTAACTTTAAAATAAGTGAAGGCGAATTTACTTCCATTATGGGAAAATCTGGTTGTGGAAAATCGACACTACTCTATATTTTATCTACTATGGATACCGATTACGAAGGCGAATTGTTTTTAAATAATGAATTAATCACTGGTCAAAGTAGAAACAAATTATCTTATATAAGAAATAAGCATATTGGTTTTGTTTTTCAGTTTCATTATCTGCTTTCCGAATTTTCAGTATTAGAAAATGTTATGCTTCCAGCTAAAAAATTAGCTGAAAAATCACTTCAAGAAATTGAATATGATGCCATACAAAAACTTAAAATTTTAAATATTGAGCATTTAGCAAAAAAAAGAGCATCTCGTATTTCTGGAGGAGAGAAACAACGTGTTGCTATTGCTCGTGCTATAATAAATAACCCGTCTATAATTATGGGAGACGAGCCTACTGGAAATCTAGACAGCCATAATGCAGATAATGTATTTAATATTTTTAAGCAATTAAGCGAGGAGCAAAACCTTTCATTATTAATAGTAACTCATGACGACGATTTTGCAAAACGTACAGATCGAATTATAGAAATGGGTGATGGACGTATTATTAGTTAAACAAAAATTACAACTTTTTAGTTTATGATATTGGTCATTTTAAAATACAATATCTCAAAGTACCTTTAATGCTATAACTAAAATAATGGTACTATGGATAGTTACAGAATAAGACCTAAAGGCAATTATATACAAAAAGCAAACTGGCAAGATCTTTATGCTTTAACTCAAGACTGGAACGAAGAGATAGAGTTTATTAAACAAGATTTAGAGTTTCTTATTCGTTTAATAGATAACCATTTTGTGAAGCTTCTAATAGTAGAAAATTTAGACGAAATAAGGGAATTACAAATAGAATTATTGTCTTTATTAAACCAATCTGATCTTTTATCAATTCGAATACAAATTAACTTTAAGCAATTATCCAAACTCATAAAGCAACCCTTAACTTACGATGCTATTTTTTTTAGAACTGAACACGAATATTTAGAAGATGAAGTTTCAGAGTTTATTAAATGGGTGAGAAATATTCGAAAAACAGTTTTTAAAATAACAAAAAAAGCGCTTGAAAATAACACCTCTAAAGCAATATGGAAATACAATTAAAAATGAAAAAACTACAAAATATACTCACAGACATTACAAGATTAACACTAAACATTGAAACTAATTATCCTGAATTGTATAGAACTTTAGACGAGAACCCAATGACTATTCCAACGATTGCACATCCAGAAATGAATGAGACTACTATGCAAGATTATTTAGAAAGTTTAAAACAATTATTGAAGCATCATTTAGAAACTCATAAAAAGAACAACTCTAACTTATAATTTTAGTATAGTTCTAGACGTAAATTAACTTGGTTATTGCTCTTCATTATTTTATAGACACTCTTATTTTATAATAGAGAGGTTGTAAAACAAATTAAAGAAATGATAATAATCATTTCTAGGAGCTAAAGCTTAATCTATTTTTAAACTTACACTATCTCGAATCAATTTAGCTTTTAATAAAAACAGCATCATGGAATTTATAGATTACTACAAAACATTAGGATTAACTAAAAGTGCAACGGAAAAGGATATAAAAAAAGCCTACAGAAAATTTGCAAGAAAGTATCATCCAGATTTAAACCCAGATAATAAAGATGCCGAAAAGAAATTTAAAGAAATAAATGAAGCCAACGAGGTGTTGAGCAATCCTGAAAATCGTAAAAAATATGATGAATATGGAAAAGATTGGCAACATGCAGATGCTTATGAAAATGCTAAAAAACAACAGCAATATAGTGGCTCACAACAAAGAACTCAAGGTTCGCAATTTGAAGGAGATTATTCAGACTTTTTTGAAAACATGTTTGGAGGTGGTGGTTTTCAATCTCAAGGAAGACGACAAGCACAATTTAGAGGTCAAGATTTTAATGCCGAATTAACTTTGGAATTGAAAGATGTGTACACCACCCATAAACGTACACTAACCGTAAATGGAAAAAACATAAGAATTACAATTCCCGCAGGTGTAGAAAATGGTGAAAAAATTAGAATAAATGGTTATGGTGGAAAAGGAATAAATAATGGCCCAAATGGTGATTTATATATTAAGTTTCATATTCAAAATCATACTAAATTTAAACGAAACAAAGCGAACCTATACACTCAAGTAGATTTAGATTTATATACTGCGCTTTTGGGTGGTGAGATTATGGTAGACACATTTGATGGTAAAGTAAAACTAACGGTAAAACCTGAAACTGAAAATGAAACAAAAGTAAAATTAAAAGGCAAAGGGTTTCCTAAGTATAAAACTGATAATGCCTTTGGTGACTTATATATTACATACGCGCTTAAAATTCCAAAGCAACTTACAGACGAAGAAAAAAAGTTAATTAAAGCGCTACAAAAACTACGTTAATTATGAACACACAAGACTTAATTTCCATAAAACAACTTTGTAATTATTATAAAGTACCACAATCTTTTTTAGACACATTATACGAGTACGAACTTATAGAGATACAAACCTTCGATAATGATGTTTTTATTAAGAAAACACAAATTCGTGACATTGAAAAAATAATACGCTTACATTATGATCTTGAAATAAATATTGAAGGCGTAGATGTTATTTTTAATCTATTAAACCAAATCGAAACTCTAAAATTGGAGAATATTCAATTAAAAAATCAATTAAAACTTCACAACGACCTCGTTAAAAAATAAGAATTGAGCTACTGATTTTTATCATTTTATAGTTTTTAAATTGTTCTTAATTTTAAGCAATCATCTTAACGAAAATAATTATGATAAAGACATTAGATACAAAAGAAAAAATCTTCATATTAAGTAGAAATTACATTGGTTATTTAGCATACATATATAATAACGAGCCATTTGTTGTACCAATCACCTATTTCTATGACGAAGAGAGAAATAGTATTATTTGCTATTCTGCAGATGGACATAAACTAAATGCTTTACGAAAAAACAATGCTACTTCAATTTGTATTACAGATATAGACTCTGTAAACGATTGGAAATCTATACTAATTAGAGGTACTTTTAATCTACATTACGGCAGTGAAGCCAAAGCAATGCTGCATCAATTTTCTTTAGGTGTAAAGGACATTATACTAAAAACTGAAAATCGAGATTTAGATTTTATTAGTCAGTTTTCAAGTAAAATATTTAATGATAATATTCCTAGCGTTTTTACTATAACTGTTGAAGAAATTACTGGTAGAATGAGAAAATTTTAAAATATTTTATTAAAGAAACCTAAATCATATAATCATGAAAACTAAAACAGAGCTTCTTTTAGAATTATGGATTGAAGCTAGAACTAGATTTACCAATCAATTAGAAAGACTTACAGAAGACGATTTAAAGAAAAAGCTATCACCTTCTCCAAATAGCATTGGCTTTTTAATTAGGCATATTGGTGATGTAGAGCTTCTTTTTGCTAAAAATGTCTTTGGAGCAATTGATATTCGTGTAATTGCGAAAACTGTAATTGCACAAAAAGACACTGGACAATGGACAAAACTAAACGAACTTAAAACTTATGGAGAGCATTCTTTTAACGAATTAAAAACGATAGTAGAGCAACAAACCGAAACAGATTGGGAAACTATAATTGAAACTAAAGAATTTGGGACAAAAACAAAAGCGGAAGCTTTTGGTCGCATTATTTCTCATACTACTTATCATGCTGGACAAATGGCTATCATCAATAAATATGGAAAAAACAATGAAACAAATTAGTAAATATTCAGGTTATTTAATAGTCTTATTTATTTTAATTTCTTGTAAAAATTCAGAAAAAAAACAAGATCAAGAAAATGCAAATTACGTTCTAAACACTTCTGGAATTACAGTTGCTTGGACAGCATATAAATTCTCCGATAAAGTTGGTGTAAAAGGTGTTTTTGATACTTTTAAACTTAATACTAAAAACCATTCTGGAACCTTAGAAAATTTACTTGAAAACTCTCAAATTTATATTGAAACAGCATCTGTAAATTCTAATTCTAAAATTCGAGATGTAAAGCTAAGAGAACTGTTTTTTAAAACCTTTAATACCATTACAATTAAAGGCAACATTTTAAAAGCACATTCTGGAAAAGGGATTCTAAATTTAAATATGAATAATACCACAAAGAAAATAGACTATAATTATAGCTTTAAAGCAGATACGCTAACTTTAAAAACTAATCTGGATTTATTAAAATGGGAAGCAAATAAAGCGCTAGACACTTTAAATAATGCATGCTACGATTTACATAAAGGTAAAGATGGCGTTTCTAAACTTTGGCCAGATGTTAGTATTGAAATTAAAATTCCTGTAACAAAAACCAACAACAACAACAACAACAACAACAACAACAACAACAACAACAACAACAACAACAACAACAACAACAACAACAACAACAACAACAACAACAACAACAACAATTAGCCTATACTATGCAACTTTGCTTCTAAAGTTTAAACTGATAAACATCATTTTATAAAACTATTATTAATAGTATTTTTAATAAGCAAAACGAGAAATAATGAGAACAACATTACATGTACAAAATTTAAAATGCGGAGGATGTGAGCATACGATTGTTAATAGACTATCTGAAATTGTTGGTGTTTACGATATAGACGTAGATCTAGTAGAGGAAACCGTTGGTTTTACTTATAATACTCCTCATGATTTTGAAAAAGCAAAGCATTTATTATCAAGAATTGGATATCCAATTCTTGGCGCAGACAATAACTTAAAAGCAGAATCACAATCTTAAAGAAATAATGCCTTCGATCTCAATTAAAAATAGCTTATGTGTAAAAAAAAAATATTCTTACTTTTTATTCTATCACTATTATTTATAGCCTGTAATACTAAAGAAGAATCTATTATTTTATCTTCTCAAGTTGTTTTAATTCCTAAAATTTCAGTAAAAAAAGACAGTATAACTACTATACTTATAGAGAAACCTGTAAAGATTGAACACTATTTTCAATATTTAGATTCTATTGTTTGTAAATACGACTCGATTACACCATATTCTTTAACCGAACACCTATTGGTTCGCGCAAATCCATGGATTATAGATACGCTTCAGAATACCGATTATTATAGATTAAAGGCAAAGGATTCTTTTGTTTATAATCAGAAAAAAATGGTGATTTTACCAAAAGGAGCTAATTTAATTTTACCAGATTCTGTTTTAGCTAAAAAACTTCAGAAGTCCATAGATAAGACTTTAATAGATGTTAATATACCCGAATACAAACTACGTATTTATGAAGACTCTTTGTTGTTATATGAATTTACAGTACGCGTTGGCAGACATGAGAAAAAGTACTTAAAATTTGGTGATCGCATTACCGATTTAAGAACAAAAACAGGTAATGGAAGTATTGTTGATCATGTAAAAAATCCAGATTATTATAATCCAGTAAATGGGCACCAATACCATGTAACACGAAGGGATGACAACAAAGTAACAGCATTACCCCAAATTCCTTGGTTAATAACCGAAATTAACAATATTAGATACGGTCAATTAATTCATCCAACTACAAACCCAAAATCTTTAGGTAAAGCTTATTCTAATGGCTGTATTGGCACAAGAGAAGCAGATGCTTGGATTATTTATTACCATGCAACTTTAGGAACCAAAATTAATATTCGCTACGATTTAATGGTTGAAAAGGATGGTAAACCACAAGTATTAAAAGATATTTATGGTTTAAATAAGAAAAAACTTTAAGCGATTTATATTGTTTCGGTTAATTCGTTCTCTGTATCTGTGCCATCATTCCAACAATCTAAATTATAAATTGTAGTCTCTGCTATATTTGTTAAAGCTTCTATAGTTAAAAAAGCATGATGTCCTGTTATTAAAACATTTGGTATCGCGTTTAGTTTTATAAAGAGATTATCTTCTGGCATTTTGTACGATAAATCTTTAAAGAATAGATTTTTTTCATTCTCGTAAACATCCATAGCAAAAGCACTAATGGTTTTATTTTCTAAGCCTTCAATTATAGCTTCGGTATCAACAATTAAACCTCTAGCTGTATTTATAATTACAACACCTGGTTTCATTTGCTCTATTAAATTTCTATCAATTAAGTGATGCGTATCACTATTTAAAGGCACGTGTAATGAGATAATGTCTGCTTGTTTGCATAATTCGATTAACGACATGTATTTTATATTAAAATCGTTTATTAAACATTGATTTTCTTCAATATCAAAGCCTAATAAATTACAACCAAAACCATGCATAATTTTAGACATTACTGAGCCAATTTTTCCAGTACCAACAACACCAATTGTTTTTCCATTTAAATCAAAACCTATAAGATGGTTTAAATTAAAATTAAACTGCTTTACTCTACTATTAGAAGCTATTAGTTTTCTGTTTAGTGCTAAAAGCAAAGCAACTGCATGTTCTGCAATAGCATAAGGTGAATAAGCAGGAACATTAGCCACTTTAATGTTTAATCTTGCTGCAGAACGCAAATTAACATTATCGTAACCAGTAGATCGCAACGTAATATATTTAACATTAAAGTCTTTAAGCTTTTCTAAAATCATAAAACTACATTCGTCTGCAGAGAAAATAGAAATGGCATCGTAGCCTAAAGCTTTTATTGCTGTTTTAGAAGTTAAAGCATCCTTAATAAATGTTAATTTATGTTTCCCATTATTTGCATTTTCTAAATATGGAATTTCGAAATCTTTTGCGCTGTATATTAGTACTTTCATTTCCTTTTGGTTATTATTTAAATGTGATTACTTTTTCCTTTTCCAAAGATTTAATGATAGCATTTACATAATCATTAACAGTAGTACTAATTTGTTTAGGATCAACAATATTGTATTGTGCTGTCCATACTAAGGATTTATCATTATCCTCTTTTATGTTGTATAACGAAGCTTCAATATGATACACTTTATATTGGCTGTAGTAGCCTTTTTTCCAATAAACATCTTGATACCTGTGATAGTAACGTCCAAAACGTCTCCAATAATAGTCTACTTGATAAGTATCTCCAGAATAAACTTCTTTTTCATCAACACCTTTTACTGCAGAAATAAGAATAGCATCGAAACCACTTTTTGAGAGTTTAGCCACCTCATTTTGAATGTCTTTTTCGGTTTGCTTTGAGCTTGTAAATGTAGATTCAAAAACATCATAACTTTCTATGGCTTCAATACCTCTGTTTTTAAGTTCTGTTTTAAGTTTTTCTTCAAATATTTTTCTTGCAGTAAGATTATCTGTAAGTCCTACAATTAGAATTTTATTAGGCGTGTAAGTACTGTATTCTTTACTTTTCCAGCTATCTATCATACTTGTAGATGAACAACTGGTTAAAAATAAAATGGCGATTAAATAATAAAATAATTTCATCTTTTCTTTTTTTTTTAAATAAATCTATTTAATAGTGGCTTAATTTACTGTGATATTTATGAGATAAAACAACTATGGTAATTGCAAGTAAATATTAGCCTCTTCTATGGAGTAGCAATCTATTTTGTTATAAAAGACGCTGTTGGTTTTCTTTCTTGAGTGCCTTTTTTACTATTAGAAAAAGTTGCGTTTTTAATGTTTGGTATTCTATAAAAAAGGCACTCATTAAGCTAATAAATTCACGATGCTTTTTCTTGTAAGTTTTTTCTTCTTTAAGTTGATCGATACCATCTACAAGTATTTCAAGGTCGTTTCCATGCCTTTTTATGGCTGCTAATAAATTTTTGGTTTTATTTTTAGACTTTTCAAGAGCGTCTATAGTTACTTTAGTATCTGCAAATACACTTTTATCGACTAACTGTATGGTATAATTTTTTATTAAATCCTGAAAGAACTTTTGCTCATCTGCAATAAATTTTAAATCAGAGAGCCATTGCTTTGTTACTTCATGCATTTCTTCAGCACTTATCCATTCTATATATTTTGAATCTGTATTGTTCGTATTCATAGTTTATGATATTTTATAAGGTTAAGCTATAAATAGTGTGCGCTACACATTTTTTATAACACTCTTTAAATATTGAAATAACTCTAATTTAACAATGCTTGATTTTTTAATTAAGTTAAAAAATTCACTCTCTATCTTATTATGCTCATTAATAAAAAAAGCATCGCATTCTAAATCTTCACATTCTATCTTTTTAGATATTAAATTTGTTTGATTATTTAACTCCATTAATGCATCTTCAATCTCGTTTAGAAAACGATCCACTTTTTTATCAAAAAGAGTAAGGTTTTCAAACAAATTCATCACTTTCTCCTTATAAATTCTTGCATCAATTAAAAATTTCAGGAAACGTAATTCTGTTTCTATATTTTTTAAATGCAACTCCGTTTGTTTCATTGTGTACAATAATTCATCAATAGACTTGTCTGAATTGAAACTTAAGTATTCGAGTTGTGTTTCCATTATTACTAAGTTTAAATTGGCTTTTCTAATTGTATTTAATGCTTTATAAAAAAATCTCTAACCCAAGCTTTTACCTCATTATCACTCATACTATCTGCTTTTTTTATTGCCTTTAATTTTGTTGCTAACGTAGTATAACGTTCTTGCAGTTCTTTACTAAATTTCTCGTTTGTTTGAGCTGGTCCAAACAATACAATTGCATCTGCATCCTTTATGTTTTCTGCAATAGTTTTAAAATATTTTTTGAGTTGTTGGTTCTCTCTTTCCAGATATTTACTATCCTGTATAACATCTTGTGGACCACCTTTAAACCTTGATCCAGAACCACCTTTTACGTGAAAATGCTCAATATTAGACTCTACAATTTTCACAGATTCTAAACCATCTTCTAGCTTAACAATTTGTGCTTTATTTTTATCAATCCAAACGCCTACTTTTTTCATCTTATTTGTTTTTTAGTTTCTTAAATCATGCATTACTAATATTGGCACATTGGTGAGATAGGTTATATCTTTTACCAATGGTTGTGTTAAAATACTACCAAAAAAAGCATGTTTTTTATTTATAAATGCAACCATATCACTTGCTCTACTTTCTACAAAAAGGCCAACTGCTGTTTCTACATTATTATTTAACAGGTTATGAACAGAGTATGTAACCTCTTTAAAATATTCCTTTAATAACTCTATATTTTCAAGTTGCTTTTGATCAAGTTTATCTTCGTTAGAGATATGTAAAACAGCAATATTTGCTTTACATTTTTTTGCTATATCGATAAGGTAAATTAGTTCACGCCTTTTAAAATGTGTTTTATAACTTGTTGGAAAAACAATCTCCTTTGGCATGTCTAGTTTTGCGTCTTCAGGCACAGCAATCACTGGACAATTACGCACTTTTTCCATAACATTAATAGCAATGCTACCATAAGCAACTTTTCGAGCATTTGTTTTTCCTTTTGTACCCATAACAATCATTTCAATATCCTTTTCTTCTACTACATTTTTTATGGTTTCAACTGTATTATTAAACTTTGAAATGGATTTAAATTGATGCTTAGGGTTTACATTGTCTCCCAATAACAAACCGTCTATTATTTTTTGCAACCTAATTTGCGACTCCTCTTTTACTATTTCATAAACACCACTTCCTGGCTCTAGATTAATAAGGCTTTCTATTAAATGCCCTTTAGCATAAAACACGTTTAGCAAATAGAAATCGCATACATCATCTTTATATAATTCTAATGCGTATTCAATGGCTTTAGAAGCATTTTTAGAGAAGTCGGTAGGTAATAATATTTTATGTCTCATTTTATAATAAGTTACGTTACTGTATAAATGTACTATTATAAAATAGTATTCGAAATGATAAAAATCAGCTTATTTGGGTATAACCAAAAAAGGGACAGTTATATGAAAACCAATTTTTTTAATGATTGGCTCTCTTAATATTTTTTCAAAATAACTATGTTTATACTTTACCATTGCCAATAGATCTACTTTATAATCTTCGACAAAAGATGTAATTTCATTAGTGATTTTTAAACACTTTAGTACCCAATGAAATCCAGTTTTATTATGCGCAAAATGTTCTTTTAGTACAGCTTTATTAATTTTTTGTTCTTTAGTTAAACTCGATTTTTCTGCTATATATAATACTCTAATTTTAGAATCCCACAAATCTGCAAAATCTTGTATAGGACGTAACTCTTTGTGCGCATAAAACCTACTATAATCTGTTGGGAAAGCAATTTGCTTTGGCGCAATAAAGTTATAGTTCTCTGGTATTACTAGTATTGGGCATTTAATAATTTTATTAATAATCCTTACAGTATTACTACCTAAAACAAATGCCTTAAGACCTGTAGCTCCTTTTGTTCCCATTACAACCATATCTATTTTATGTGTAGCAATTGCAGTATCTATTGCTTCACTTAAAGCCTCTGAGCTTAACAATACTTTTACCTCATGATTTGGGTTTGGATAAGACGATTCTATTCTCTCTTTAAATTTTAACAATTGCGCTTTGTCATTTTTATGTAAGGTCTCAACTAATTTCTTAGACAAGTTTAGTGTTGTTGTAACTTTTAACTCTGAAGAATTAAGTACATAAAACGTACAATCTTTATCACTATATAATTTAAGAGCATATACAATTGCTGTCCATGAATTATCCGAAAAATCTGTTGGTAATAGTATGTTTTTCATTTGTTTATTTTTTTATTTTGAAGGAATCACTAAAAACGGGATATTTAAATGAAAACCGATTTGGTTAATTTTATTTTTGAAGAATATATTCTCGAAAAAAGAATGCTTATTATTAACCAAAACCAATAGATTAATACGTGCTTTAAGTTGAAAATCTGTAATAGCATGAGAAATATTTTTGTTTTTTACTTCATGAAACAAGTATGCTGAACCTTTAAACAAGTTCTCCAATTGCTGCCTATTACTCTCTTGTGCTTTAGAAAGTGTTTCTCCATAAAACACATGAAGAATATTTACTCGCGAATGGTACTGTTTTGCAATATCCACCAATGGTTTAATTTTAATTTCACTAAATTTTATATTATAGTCTGATGGAAATAATATTTCACGAGGCGTTTCAAAATTAAACTTTTCTGGCACAGCCAAAACAGGACATTTTACACTATTAAAAACATGCACAGTATTGGAGCCAAAAAGTACTCCTTTTGCTCCAGTTGCACCTTTTGTTCCCATAACAATAAAGTCTATTGCTTTATCTACTTGAAGCTCATTTATTGCTCGAATCAACGTCTTGAAAACAGCCATTGTAACTAAAGTATGTTTAGGGTTTTTAAATTCTTTTTCTATGCGATTTTTTACCTCTTGCAAATTCTTTTTAGCCATTTCTCCAACGGCATCTGGTCCTGCAAGATCAAATTGTTCTGGATTTATTAAAACTTGTTCTGTGTGATATATTATTGGAGTATAAGTATTAAGAAGATAAAAATTACATTCCTCGTCTTTAAACAACTGCAATGCATAAGCAATAGCATTCCATGAATTATCCGAGAAATCCGTTGGCAATAGTATGTTTTTCATTTTTATACATATTAAATTTTATTAAAATTACTGTGTATTACTATAGAAAACTATGACGAATATCAGGCATCTAGTAAAGTGTTTTAATTAAAAACAGGAAGCCTAAGCTTCCTGTTTTTTTTGGTAGTGTTTAAATTTATTATTTAACGAATAGTAACCCTAAAGACTTCTTTGTATAAAGTGACAAAGCATTGCAGTTAAATGATAATTTTAAACACTCAACAATTTCAAGGTCTTACGATTTGAAATTGTATTTGTTAGATTTATTAATACTGTTTAAAAATCTATCTTGATTGATAATTCTAAATTAGTTTATACGTTAATATTTTAAAATGACATTAGTCATGTTCTAAATAAAAGACTAAAAACAATTAGATATAATGGTTTTTACAAGACATAAGCCATACTTTGTGCCTAATTACAGACTATTTTTCTCAATTTATATACTTCAAAATTAATTGACATCAAAGTTTAGCATCGCTTAAGATTAATACTACATTCATGATTTATATCATTTTATAAGCTTTAAAATCATGATATTTTTGAATAAACAAATACAAATAATTTATCATGAAAAAAGCAGCTATTCTGGTCTTTACACTTATTATAATCCCTTTTTTAGGGTATACACAAAACATAGATTATATTTCGCCTTTCCATAACGATGTTGCGGCTATTAAAAAAGGTGACCAATGGGCTTTTATAAATACTGAAGGTGATATTTTAGTAGCCTTTAGAAACGATCTAGTTTTAACAAATGTTAATAGCAAAAGCTATCCTATTTTTAAAAAAGAACGCTGTTTAATAACGTATAAAAAAGAAGGTATTTCTTATTATGGTTATATAGACAAATCTGGAAAAACAATTATTGAGCCTCAGTTTTTAAATGCTACAAATTTCGATTTTGATTTTGCTATTGCTTTAGAATTAATGAAAGAAGATATTGGTAAAAACAAATTAAATATAAACGTGTATTATTATAAGTATTTCGAGGTTTTAATAGATACTAATGGTAAAATAACTAAATATCTGGATCCAGATAATGCAACTTACATTGCTTTAGATAAAAGTAGTCTTATAAAAGCTCCAAGCATTACTTCTAAGTTACTCTCTAATACTATTTTTGCTACTCTAGGCAAAACTAAAAAGTGGACTATTCAAAAAATTTAATACTTAATCAAACTTAAAAAAAAGCAGAATACTTAATAAGAGTATTCTGCTTTTTTATTAAACGATAAATATAGAATGTACTAAATTTTAAATGTTATTATTGGGATATCGCTGTGGTTTACTAACGTCTCTCC
Organism: Lacinutrix sp. Bg11-31; assembly: GCF_002831665.1. Classification (NCBI taxonomy): domain Bacteria; kingdom Pseudomonadati; phylum Bacteroidota; class Flavobacteriia; order Flavobacteriales; family Flavobacteriaceae; genus Lacinutrix; species Lacinutrix sp. Bg11-31. The sequence goes on along the minus strand of NZ_CP025118.1, from coordinate 623,695 downwards.
TATTTTCTCTGAGAAGAAATGTGCAATACCTCTTCTACCATGAGTTGGTATAGCAATTACATCTGCATTAAAATCGTTACTAAAAGAAAACAAACCGCGTTCTAGTGTGTAATCATTATAATAAATAATATTCTTTTCTTGTTCTGCTAATTCCTTAATTCCTGTGTGTAATAAAAACTTAAAAGCTTTAATTTTCATTTCTGTGGTACTTATAAATCTATCTGGTAAATTAATATAAACAATTTGAAATTCTGCTCCTAGGGTTTTAAAAAACTGATATGCTTTTTTAAATGGCTCTACAAAGTCTAAGTTAAAGTCGCAAGCGAAAACTACTCTCTTTATTTTAAAATTTAACACTGGGTTTTTAACTACTAAAACTGGTGTTTGCGAAGTACGTACTACTTTTTCTGTGTTTGAGCCTACAAAAACCTCTTTAATACCGCTTGCTCCATGAGATCCCATAACTATTAAATTAGCATGAAACTCTTGGGCTACTTTATCTATTTCATTAAAATGCACATAATTTTGAACTGTTGTCTCTATTGAGATGCCATCTAAATAGTCTTTATCCAGGAATTCACTAAAGCGTTTTTCGGCTAGTTTCATATAGAAAACACCTTCTAAAATCTCATCAGATTCGTTTTTAGTAAGTATTGCTTCAGAAAGCCCTAACATGTGTAAAACAACAAGACTACTATTGTGTTTTTTAGCTAAAGTTGCTGCTGTTTGTAATGCATATTCTGAATGTTCAGAAAAATCAACAGGGACAAGAATTTTTTTCATCTTTAATTTAAATTTAATGATTAATTATTTTTGCTTTTCTTTTTTCAAGTTGTTTTTCTAAATCTGATATGGTTTCTTTTACAGCCATTTCATAATTTTTTTCGTTTGAAGTTGCAAATATTTTTGGACCAGGTAAACTTAATTCAATATCACAAATTTTACCTTTTTCGGTTGCATCGTTTTCATGCTTAAAAAAAACATTAGCTTTTATAACCCATTCATATTTTTTTGATAGTTTTTCTAAATGTTTAGTAACATAAAGAGACATGGTTTCGCTTGTTTTTATATTTACATATTGTATTATCGTTTTCATAATTTATAGTATTTAGTAATTCAAAAATAGGATGTATACACTTTAAAAACTATGATATTTCTCATTAACACCTATTTATATATTTTTTTATTGAGATCTTATTTTTCTATTTTAAACTCTGGAACTTTAACAATTTCTATGGTTGTTGATGCTAATTGAACTTGCCCAGCAGTTTCATTTATACGTTTATTAATTTCATCATGTAACAAATGATGTGTTGCTCTTCTTTTTTTATAATCTACTATATACCTAAGGTTAAATTTTATCCAATTATCTGTTATACTAATTGCTAATGTAGGATCCAAAATTGCATCTTCTATATAATATTTATTTACAACAGTTTTCCATTCTTCTTTAGAGATTGATGTATAATTACTTAGAATTCTAGAAGCTGTACTTAACACAATTTCTTTAGCTAATTCGATATCCGAACCGTAACGAATGGGAATTTCAATTTCATCCCAAATAAATGGAAAATCGCGAGAGTAATTATAAATAGGTCCTTTAAAAACAAAAGCATTACTAAGTTTTACAATTCTACCACTATAGTTATCGCTACTTACCCATTTACCAATTTCCATCATGGTTGTGTAAATACTATCTATATCTATTACATCTCCTTTAATACCATTAATTTCTATTCTATCTCCTGGAGCATAGACTTTTACTAAAAAGATATAAATGGAACCAGCTATACTTAAAAACAACTCTTGAAGTGTAATAGCAACTCCTGCAGAAAATAAGCCAATTGCTAATGTGAAGTCTTTAACATTACCTGTAAAATATGAAATAGTTAAAAAAATTAAAAAAATGTAGCCTATAATTTCAATTGCTTTTTGAGACTTATATCTTGTTTTTGTTTCTGGTAAGTAACGTTTTAAAGAGCGCCTTAAAAACTGAATAATTAAAATAGAAAACAGAATCCAGAAGCAATACTTTATTAAACTTGTGGCTATTGGATGTTTGGATATCCAATCGTAAATAAATTCAAGAAAATTCATAAAAGTGCTTATTATGATTATTATTCAAATTTTTAATTAAAAAAAACAGAAGCAATACTATTACTTCTGTTTTTATTCATTGATTAATAGCGTATTTATTATTAGCAAACACTATTTTAAGCTTAACCATTAACTAATAGGTTTGATAAATAATAAAAATGTAATTAGGTTATTACTATTGAAAAAACTCAATAACTATAAACTAAATAACATATTAAAAGTAATGCCTATTATCAATTAAAACTATGATAAATATCAGTAATGTGCTCAATTTTTAATTTAAGAAAAACTTCTATTTTATTTTCTAAATATGATTATTGTCATATTAATTTTTAAGTGTTAAACCTATCTTTATTGTAGAATTTAAAACTTAAATAATTATGAAGAAAAGAACACCAGTATCAGCTATAATGACCAAAGATGTTATTACACTTAACCACACAGATAATTTAGAAACAGCTGAAGAATTATTCAAAAAAAATAATATTCGCCATATTCCTGTAGTTTCTGGAGAATCTATAATTGGCATGTTAAGTTTCACAGATTTATTACGCATAAGTTTTGCAGATTCTGCTTTCGAAGAAGAGCAAGAAATTGACACAGTAGTTTATAACATGTTTACTATTGAGCAGGTTATGGCAAAAAATTTAATAAGCGTAAATACAAATACAACTATTAAAGAAGTGGCAGAGATATTAGCTAAAAAAGAATTTCATGCATTACCAGTTGTTGACAATAAGAAATTAGTAGGTATTGTAACAACTACAGATTTAATAAACTATTTAATAGAACAATTTTAGTGCTATTATTGTTGAAATAAAAACCGTCTAGCTTTAAAAGTTTAGACGGTTTTTTTAATTATAAATTTATATTATAAATTATAATTTTTGATTTCTCAAGTATATTTTACATTAATCTTTTCTAGTTTGAAAACGAATACTATTAAAATAAAAAAACAGAAGCAATAAAAATTACTCCTGTTTTTCTTCATTGATTAATAGCGCCTTTATTATTATCAAACACAATTTTAAGATCAACTATTAACTAATAGGTTTGATAAATAATAAAGATTATTTTCTGCAGATTACCAATGCAGAAAAAATTTAAAAAACAAGAAATACATTTAGTGTTTCTTGTTTTTTTTTAGAATATATTTAATACTCTTTGATTTAACTTACAGGACTAAATTAGTATAGATTGATGTTTTAAAATATGACAAATATCAGTTTTTGAAATTTTTATTTAATTAATATGTGATACTTGTCATTTTTTTTAAGTTACAACTCTACTACTTTTATATAAAATAAAAAAAATGAATGTAGGATTAGTTTTATCTGGTGGTGGAATTAGAGGTGTCGCACATATAGGTGTATTAAAAGCATTAGAAGAATATAATATTACTGTTTCTCATGTTTCTGGAACAAGTGCAGGTGCTATTGTAGGTAGTTTATATGCTGCTGGACATTCATGGCAGGAGATTCTACAATTTTTTAAAAATGTACCAATATTTAATTATAAAAAATATGCAAATAATAAACCTGGATTTATTGATACCTCTAAATTTTATAAAGATTTAAAACCTTTTTTTACTCAAGATGATTTTAACACACTAAAACGCAAATTATATATTAGTACAACCAATTTATTAACTGCAAATTTAGAAACATTTAATTCTGGCGAACTTATAAAGCCTATTTTAGCTTCATCTGCAGTACCCGGAATTTTCTCTCCCGTTTTAATGAAGGATAGTATATACATAGATGGTGGTATTTTAAATAATTTTCCAGTAGAACCTCTACAAAAAGAGTGTTCAAAAATTATTGGCGTTTATGTTAATCCCATACAAGATGTTGCAACTAAAGATTTAAAGCACTCTTATCAAGTTTTAAATCGTGCTTATAATATTAGTTTTAACAATCAATCTATGTCAAAATTTAATCTATGCGATTTGGTGGTTTATCCAGATAAACTTAAAGAATATGGGCTATTTAGTATAAAAAATATAGATGCTATTTTTAATATTGGATACGAAGAAGCTATAAAAGTTCTTCAAAAAAATAAACGTGAATTAATAGATTAAATATTAGCTATAACCTAATTTTGTCTTTTTACTAGGTAACTCCCATTTTATCATTTCTTTTAAAAATTGATCAACGTTTTCAACTATTAATTTTTCTGAAATCTCTAAGGGATTAAGAGTTACAAACTCAACAATATTATCTTCATAATTAATTTCATTAATATCTGGAAAGAGCACAAATATAAATACGTCTCCACTATAGGTTTGAGAATAAACTAATGCAGCACCAGAAATAAATTGATAAGCTGGAATACGATTGGTACAATCTATTAATGCTTCTGGAAAAGAATCGAAAGTAATATTTACAGCTTCGTTATTATGTATCCAATTTAGCTCTTGTACTTTCCAGCCAATAGCATATTTTTTAACTATTGTTTTGAGCGTTTTTAATAATAATGGTTTTGTAACCTTACTCCATTGTATTTTCTTTTCTACAACAGTTTCAATAGATGTTTTATAGTCTAAAACCCGTTCTTGCAAGTGTTCAATTTTCATTATTTTGATTTTTTTTAGCCTCTTTTTTTTCTAATCGCTCTTGTTTTTTAAAGTAACCTTTAAAGAAAAAATTATGTTTTAAAGCTTCCATGTTTTCATTTAATTTTTCTGAAGCTTCTTTAATATTTAACATTGTTGAGTCTATAATTTTTGGAAGCTCTTCGTCCTTAGTTAGATAATTAAAAGTGCTTTCTTTTTGTTTTATTTCTAAAACCATTTCATCTAAAGTTTTAGTGATTTCTAAAATAGATTTACTAGATTCTTCTAAATTATTAAACACCTTTTTAACTTGATTACCTGCTATAGTATCGTTTAGTAAAACACCAGCTGCACTATCTTCAAAATTAATTTTAGATAATAGTTTATTTAATTTTACAGCTGCTTGATCTGTGCCTTTAGTTGTTTGTTTTAAATTATAGAGTGTTTCTTTTATATCTTTTGTAAGTAATGAATCTGTAATTAATGCTCCTAAAACTCCCTCGCCATCTAAAATTTTAGTGGTAATTTTTAATAAATCAGACGTTAAAAGTGCGGCATTTTCGTTCGTTACATTTAAGGTAGATAGCATATCGTCTGCTCCAATTTTACTATAAGATGCAATTGAATCCCCAGAGATAATAACAGCTAAGTTTTTTTTTCCTGGAATAATATTAACAACCATGCTACCAACTAATCCATCTGAACCAATAGTTGCAATAGCATCTTTTTTAATAAATGCTCCTGTTTTCTCTTCTACTAACATTTGCACCACAATTTGTGCATTGTTTATCATTTCTATTTGGCTAACAGTACCTATATTGATCCCAGAATAGCGTACATTATTTCCCAATTGTAAACCATTTACATTCTGAAAAACACTGTAAACTTTAATGTTTTTACTAAATATATGTTGCTTATTTCCAATAAAATATAACGCTGCTACTAAAATAATTGTGCCAAGAATTACAAATGTACCAACTTTTATTTTTTGAGATATTGTTTGTTTCATAATCTTTAATTTTTAAAAAATGCTTGCACTTGAGGATCTTTAGATTTTGATAATTCATCAAAAGTACCCTCAACATAATTTGTGCCATCAACCAATAAAATCATCCTATTAGAAATAACACGAGCACAATCAACATCATGAGTTATAATGAGTGATGACGTTTTATATTGTTTTTGTATAGTTCGCATTAATTGAATTATTTCTTTAGCAGTTATTGGATCTAACCCAGTAGTTGGTTCATCATACAAAATAATTTTAGGCTTTAAAATAAGTGCTCTAGCCAAAGCCACTCGACGTTGCATACCACCAGATAATTCTGATGGCATTAAATCTATAGCATTAGCTAATCCTACATTTTCAAGTGCTTCTTTTACTAATACATCTGTATCTTTATCTTTTTTAAATTCATCAACGTGCCTTCGTAAAGGAAACTCAAGATTCTCACGTACAGTCATAGAATCGTACAACGCACTACCTTGAAATAGAAAGCCTATTTCGGTTCTTAAAACATCTAATTCTTTTCTTCCTAATGATGCTATTTCATAATCATGAATTTTAATACTCCCACTATCTGCGGCCATTAAGCCCACTAAACATTTTATCATTACGGATTTTCCTGAACCAGATTTTCCCATAATTACCAAATTCTCACCTTCGTATAATTTTAAATTAAAACCTTTAAGCACATGATTATTACCAAAACTTTTATTTAAGTTTTTAATTTCCAAAACTGGTTGTATGTGTTGTTTTTTCTTCATTAAATTTCAAAGAATATATCTGTAATAAATACAGCAATAAAATCGATTATAAATAACAGCATTGATGAGTATACTACAGCTGTGTTAGATGCTTCTCCAACACCAACAGTCCCTTTAGAGCAATTATAACCTTTGTAGCAACCTATTAAACCAATAGCAAATCCAAAAAAGAATGATTTTATTGTTGCAGGAATAATATCGCTAAATTGAAGTGCATCAAATACTTTATTAAAATATAACAGATAAGATACTTCCCCTTTTAAATTTTCAATAATTGCAGAGCCAAATAAAGCAATAGCATCTCCTATTATAATTAGTAACGGTAACATTAATGTAGTTGCTAAAATCCTGGTAACTACTAGATATTTAAATGGGTTTGTGCCAGATACTTCCATAGCATCAATTTGTTCTGTAACACGCATAGAACCTAGTTCTGCTCCTATACTTGAACCAATACGACCCGCACAAATAAGTGCAATAATTACTGGTCCTATTTCTCTAATAATAGAAATACTTACCATAGAAGGCATCCAAGACTCTGCTCCAAACTCCATTAATGTAGGTCTGGACTGTAATGTAAATACTAAACCTAAAATAAATCCTGTTACGCTAACTAATAATAATGAACGATTTCCAATATTATAGCACTGCCTAACAAGCTCTTTCCATTCAAAAGGCTTAGTCAATAATTCTTTAAAAAAACGAATAGCGAAATAAGTAATATCGCCTATTTCATTAATAAAAACCTTTGTTTTTTCTTTTATGGAACGAGTCGCTATCAATAGTATAATTTTTATTTAAACCAAATATAATGCTGAATGTAATTTCTATAAATGATATAAATCACAAAATGAAATAGATTGATAATAAAGCATTTAATACTTATATAATAGAAATGAAGAATTTCATTATTTTAATAAATAAATTCCACAACAAAACCAAAAGCTATCAACTTTTCACGTAAACCTTCTATTATATTATGCGTAGAAAAATCGAAAATAAATTTATTGTTTATAATATCTACTTCTAGATTCGAAACACCCTTAGTATTGGCAATACAATCTTTTATAAATGTGTATTCTTTTGCGTTTTTGGATATAACAATCGCTTTCATTTATCATTTTTAAGATTGTAAACGTAAAATTAAAAAAGCTCTTAAAGGATGACTTTTGTCACTATAAGAAAATAATTCTAATCTTACCTTTGAATAATATTAATACTCAACTTTATAACAATGAAAAAAATACTAGTTCCCGTAGATTTCTCTGAATACTCAGAGAATGCTTTAAAAGCAGCCTCTCAAATAGCAAAAAAACAAAATGCAGAAATTGTTGCTGTACACATGCTAGGTCTTAGTGATGCTGTAATTACTAAGGAAGAAGACTCTATGGAAGGTCTCTTTTTATTAAAACTTGCTCAAAAACGTTTTGCTGAGTTTTTAGATAAAGACTATTTAGAAGGTATTACTATACATCAAACCGTTAAAAATTATAAGGTATTTAGCGAAATTGACGATGTAGCAAAAGAACACGATGCATATCTTATTGTAATGGGTTCTCATGGAAGCAGTGGTTTAAGTGAAGTTTTTGTTGGCTCTAATACCGAAAAAGTTGTTAGAACTGCTTCTGTGCCAGTTTTAGTAATTAAAGATGCTCATAACTTTACAGCATCTAAAGCTGTATTTGCTTCAGATTATAAATTAGAAAGCTTAAAAGTCTTTAATAAAGTAACTGCATTATTTAAAGCATTAGATATAGAAGTAAAATTACTATATGTAAATCTCCCAACAGAATCTTATTTAAGTACAAACGAAATAGAGCAACGCATCACTAATTTTTTAGTGCACCTTAATGAGGATAGTACTATTCTACCAGAAGATATCGCAATATATTCAGACTATTCTGTAGAAAAAGGAATCTTTAATTATGCAAAAAGAGTAAAGGCAGATATTATTGGTATCCCTACACATGGTAGAAAAGGATTAGCACATTTTTTCTCTGGTAGTATAAGTGAAGATGTTGTAAACCACTCAAAACTTCCAGTACTTACAGTAAAAATATAAAAAATATTATTTATAATTTTATAAGCCTTCTATTAAACGATAGAGGGCTTTTTTATCTTCAATTTTTATGCGCTTTCCGTCTGTAGAAATTAGTTTTTCTTTTTTAAAAGAAGATAATGTTCGTATACAAGCCTCTTTAGCTGTACCTACAATATTAGCAATATCTTCTCGTGTAAGTGTTACAGCAATATAACCATCACAGTCTATTCCAAAATTATCTTCTAAGTATTTTATAGTTTCGGCAACACGTTGTTTCACCGTTTTCTGTGCCATATTTACAATAACGTTATCAGCAAATTTTAAATCGTTAGCCATATTTAATAAAACAGCCTTAGTAAATTCTACATTACTGCTTAAACTATCTTGAAGGTGTTGCTTTGGGATATAACACACTTCCATATCGTTAAGCGCAACTGCACTTAAATTAGTCTTTTCGTCTGTAATTACAGAACGCTGTCCTAAAATCTCACCTCGTGATGCAATTTTTACTATTTGGTCCTTTCCATTGTCACTCATTTTCGACAATTTTGAAACACCATTACGCACACAAAAAACACCGTTTAACTTCTCTCCTTCAGCAAAAATAACCTCACCTTTTTTAATGGTTTTAGATACTTTACTGTCCGAAATTCGTTTCAACTCATCCTTTTTCAAGGCTTTAAGTGAATTTAATTCTCGTATTATACAATTCTCACAACGATCATGCATTCCATCTCTATTTTAATAAGATAAAGATACTAAAATCTAACGGCTTACGTAAGGAAAAACAACTTAAAACCTTTTAAAACATGATAAAAGTCATATTTTAAACAACCCTATTCTACGACCTTTGCTTCAGGTATAATAATCACTATTACTATTTTGAGTAATTGGGATGAGCAAATAAAATAATTATGGAAAATTGTTTCCATTGTGGTGATGAATGCAGAACAACTGTAATCGCGCACCACGATAAATTCTTCTGTTGTAACGGTTGCAAAACTGTGTTCGATATTTTAAACGATAACGATCTTTCGTATTATTATGATTTAGAACAAACGCCAGGAACAACTCCATTCTTTAAAGAAGGCAAATTTGATTTTCTTGAAAACGAATCCATTGTAACAAAACTTCTAGAATTTAACGAACAAGGTACACAAGTCGTTTCATTGTTAATTCCAACCATTCACTGTAGTTCTTGTATTTGGGTTTTGGAAAACCTTAACAAGCTTAATTCTGCAGTAAAAACATCTCAAGTAGATTTCCCTAAAAAAACCGTTAGAATTACTTTTTCTTCGGAAGAATTAACACTTCAAAACCTCGTTATCTTATTATCAAAATTAGGCTACGAACCTTATATTTCTTTAGATGATGCAACCAAGAAGAAACCAAAAATAGACAGAAGTCTCATCTATAAATTAGGTGTTGCTGGTTTTGCTTTTGGTAACATTATGTTTCTTTCATTTCCAGAATATTTTGAGGTTAATGAATTTTGGTTAGATAAGTTTAAACCTATTTTCCGTTGGCTAATATTCGCTTTTGCATTACCTGTAGTTATCTATTCTGGTCGTGACTACTTTGTTTCAGCATACAAAGGCTTACGCTCTAATATTCTAAATATAGATGTGCCAATTGCAATTGGTATTTCGGTATTATTTATTCGTTCTACAATCGAAATTGTATTCGATTTAGGCTCTGGTTTTTTCGATAGCATGACTGGTTTGGTTTTTTTCTTACTTCTCGGGAAATTCTTTCAACAAAAAACATACGCATTCTTGTCTTTTGAGCGCGATTATAAATCCTATTTCCCAATTGCAGTTACACGTTTATTAAAAAATAACGCTTCTAAACCTGAAGAACAAGCACAAGTTTACGAGCTTAAAAAAGGAGACCGATTATTAATTAGAAACGCAGAACTTTTACCTGTAGATGCCATCCTAATAAAAGGAAATGCATTAATAGATTATAGTTTTGTAACAGGTGAAGCAGAACCAATTACAAAAATATCTGGAGAACAATTATTCGCAGGCGGACGACAACAAGCTGGATCTATTGAGGTAGAAGTATTAAAACCTGTAGAACAAAGCTACCTTACTCAACTTTGGTCTAACGAAATATTTAGTAAAAACAACCAAAGCACTTTTCAATCTTTAACAGATAGTATTAGTAAACGCTTTACCATAAGCCTTTTATTAATAGCAATTCTAGCAACTATAGTTTGGTTATTTATTGACACTTCTATTGCACTAAATGTTTTCACTTCTGTATTAATTGTTGCCTGTCCTTGTGCAATCGCCTTGGCAGCTCCTTTTACTTTAGGGAATTTATTACGCATTTTTGGACGTAATAAACTCTATATAAAAAACAGTTCGGTTATAGAACAATTAGCGCATATAAACACTGTCGTTTTTGATAAAACAGGAACACTTACTACAAGTACAAAAAACACTATTAGTTACGAAGGTATTATGTTAACAAAAGAAGAAAAATCCTTATTAACAAGTACACTTAGAGCCTCAAACCACCCATTAAGCAGATCTTTATATGCTATTTTAGATAAAAATAATATTCAAACTTTAGATGAATTTAAAGAAGATATTGGACAAGGTATTACAGGAATAATTAATAAGCATCAAATTAAGGTAGGATCATTTGGTTATGTCGAAAAAGACAATGCAATCAAAAACACTCAAACCCAACAGCGCACAGCAATTCATATTAGTAAAGACAATGAATATAAAGGTTGTTATGTGTTTTTTAACGAATACAGAGCTGGTGTTAAAGACGTTTTTAATACACTCAACAAAACAGCAAATATTGTTATTTTATCTGGTGATAATGAAGGCGAAAAGGAACATCTTAAAAACATATTACCAAAAAACACAACACTTCTATTCAATCAAAAACCAGAAGACAAACTAAATTATATAAAACAGCAGCAACAAAAAGGTAGAAATGTATTAATGATTGGTGATGGCCTTAACGATGCTGGAGCTTTAGCACAAAGTAATGTTGGTATTTCCATATCCGAAAACGTAAACATCTTCTCTCCTGCTTGCGATGGTATTTTAGACGCTTCAAAATTTAAAGATATTACTTCTTTTTTATCGCTTTCGCGGAAAAGTGTTACCATAATAAAGTATGCCTTTATATTTTCATTAGTCTATAATTTAATAGGACTAGGCTTTGCTATTACTGGAAATTTAAAACCAGTCGTTGCAGCAATTTTAATGCCTTTAAGTTCAATAAGTATTGTCGCGTTTACAACACTAGCAACATATTTAATTGGCAAAAAATTGAATAATAAAACCAATGTATCATGATAAAAGAAACATTACATCTTTCGTATAAAATAGCACAATTAGAAGCTGTCACATTAAGTCAAGAATGCAACGACTGTTCTTTAATGCGCAATTATATAACTAGAGAATATTATGAATTACGTTCTAAATCTGAAGCAATTGAGAGCTTGTTAAAATCCAATTTCATACAACAGCAAGCAAAAAACATAGCAGAGATTAAACAATCAATCTCAATTTTAGGACTTTACATATTAGTATAGCGTGTTAAAAAAATTAACATTTTTTAATAAAAGCTGACAAATGTCATCATTTTAAAGAACCAACAACAGTAATTTTACAAAAATAATTCAGGTAGGTATGAGTATTATTTATATGCTTTTAGCAATAAGCGTTATCGTTGCCCTCGTCTTTTTTGCAGCTTTCATTTTTTCTGTTAAGAGTGGACAGTTCGACGACACCTATACACCATCTGTTCGCATGCTTTTTGACGATGAAATAGTAAAAGATAAAAGCGAGAAACCAAATATTAAAAACAACAAAAAACCAATCATATTTAAAGAACAACTAAAGTAACTATGGAATTACAAAAGTTTTATTACGATAATAAAATCGTCAGCAAATTTATCATCGCTACACTGCTTTGGGGTATTGTAGGAATGAGCATTGGCTTACTATTAGCCTTTATGTTTCTATTTCCTAACCTTACAGATGGGATCTCTTGGTTAAGTTTTGGTCGTTTACGTCCATTACACACCAATGCAGTAATTTTCGCCTTTGTTGGTAACGCCATTTTTGCAGGTGTTTACTACTCTTCACAACGTTTATTAAAAGCACGTATGTGGAAAGATTGGTTAAGTAATCTTAACTTTTGGGGATGGCAAGCCATTATTGTTGGTGCAGCTATAACATTACCACTAGGTTACTCGACCTCTAAAGAATATGCAGAATTAGAGTGGCCTTTCGATATTGCTATTGCAGTAATTTGGGTTGTATTTGGTGCTAACTTAATTGGTACAATGATAAAAAGAAGACAGCGTCATTTATATGTTGCTATCTGGTTCTATTTAGCAACATTTGTAACTGTTGCAGTCCTTCATATTG